>CAZVPB010000152.1:0-5548 GCA_964628165.1 uncultured Cyanobium sp. | reverse complement strand
GAAAGCGGCCAGTCGCTCCACCAGGGCACGCCGGCCTTCGCCGCCCGCCACGGCGGCATCGAGCTCGGCCACGTCGATGCGGGCCACGGCGGCAGCCGGGATCCGCCCGCCGCTCCGCTCCTCCACCCAGGCCGGCAGGTAGCTGCTCCGGAACCCGAGCAGGCGGTCGCGGGAGAACTCGCTCTCGTGCACGGGACGGCCGTGGAGACGGTGCACCCCGTGGACCGTGGTGCGGCCTCCCTCGAGGAAGGCCGGCACCAGCAGGGTGGCGTCGAAGGGACCGAGTTCCGCCGCGATCACCTCCGCCTCGAGGGGAAAGTGGCTGCGCAGGGTCGAGTCGCCGCGGCTCACCACCAGCCAGCGGTCGATCGCTCCCTCCGCCACCGCCGCCGCCAGGGCCGGCGCCAGGACACGGCAGATCTCCCGGACCCTCGCGACTGCGCCCTCGGGGGCGAGGGCACGGCTGTTGGAGAGCACGAACAGCAGCGGAGAGGGATCCCGCAGGGCCGCCGCCAGGGTGTCCGGGTCCCAGCGCAGCAGCAGCGGACAGCCGTGGACCGTCTGGGAGCCGGTGGGGTCGTCGTCGATCACGACGATCTTCACGGGGCGGATCGGGCGGCACCCCCCCATCATCGAGACGGACGAGCCCACCGCGGGCGCGGCGAAGGGGCAGGATGCGGTGACCGTTTCCGCTCCCTGCCGCGGCTCCGCGTTGCCCGAGTCCCCACCACGCCACCGGGAATTCACGCAGTGGCTGGCGCCCGCCCGGCAGGAGCTGGGCGATCTGGTGCGGGAGCTCCACGACAGCCGCCGGAGCTGGCTGCCGGCGGGCCTCGGCAGCCGCCTCGGCTGGGGGCCGCCCGTCGCCGCCGACACGGTGGTGAGCTGCCGCCAGCTGGACCGCATCCTCGAGCACAACCCCGAGGACTTCACCATTGCGGTGGAGGCCGGCACACCACTGGTGGTGGTACAGGAGGAACTGAGACGCCATGGGCAGTGGCTGGCCCTGGATCCGCCCTGGGGATCCGCCCAGGGGAGCATCGGCGGGATGGTGGCCCGCGGGCTGGCCGGCGGCTACCGGCAGCGCCATCTCGGCGTGCGGGACCAGCTGATCGGCATCCATGTGCTGCGGGCCGACGGGGTGGGCGCCAAGGCCGGCGGGCGGGTGGTGAAGAACGTGGCGGGCTACGACCTGATGCGGCTGTTCTGCGGCAGCTGGGGATCGCTGGGGTTGATCACCGCGGTCCACCTCCGCACCCAGCCTCTGCCGCCGAGGCGCCGCGGCCTGCGGGCGGCGGGGGAGGCCGCCGCGCTGGCGGAGCTGGCCCGCACGGTGCTGGGCTCGACCCTGGCACCGGAACGGATCGACTGGTGGAGCGCCCCCCTGGCGGCGGCCGCCGGCCTGGAGCCCGAGCTGCAGCTGCAGCTGCAGCTGGCCAGCGTCGACGAGGCCGCCCTCGACGAGCAGATCGCGGCGCTCCGCGCCCGCACGGATCTGCCCGTCACGGTGCTGGCGGCCGAGACCCTGGAGCATCTGCAGGAGTTCGGCCGCGGCCTTGAGGGAACGGCCGCCGACGGGGGCGGCAGCCCGTGGCTGCTGCGGCTGGGGGTGGATCCGGCAGCGGTGGATCGCCTGCTGCTCAGCCGGGAGGCGGAGGGCCTGGCGATCGAGATCGGTGCCGGCAGCGGCCTCGGCATGGCCTGGTGCCTCCCCCGCCCCCCCGGCCCCGCGCCACCGCCGGCACGGATTGAGGCCCTCCGCCGCCGCTGCGCGGAGCTGGGGGGATTCCTCACCGTGCTCCGGCAGCCACCCGGCGCCGCTCTGCCGGCCTGGGAGGACGCCCCGTCGCGGCCGCTGATCGAGGCCGTCAAGCGGCAGTTCGACCCGCGGCTGCAGCTGGCGCCGGGACGCCTGCCCGGCGTCGCCTCACCCCGGACTCAGGCGAACGCCACCGCGTAGCGGCAGCCCAGTTCGATCGTGGCGCCCGGCGCCAGCTCGAGCCGGCGCTCGCCGCTGAGCAGCGCGCCGCGCGGTCCGGTCCAGGGCTCCAGACACACCATCGGCCGCGGCGGATCCGTCCACACCACCACCAGGTCGAGGGGGGGACGGGGTTCGAGGGTGATCGTCACGCCGCCGGCCGGATCGACCAGGCGGACCGGGCCGGGGGCGGCCCCGAGCAGGTCGACCCCCTGATCGAGGCGCGCCGCCGCCGCTGTGGTGTCGACCCGGTGGCCGCTGGTCTGGTCGAGAAGCTGCGGCGGCAGACCCTCCAGCCGCACCTGCGCCGGATCGGACACCGCGAAGTAGGGATGAAGGCCGAGGCTGAAGGGCAGGGGAGGAGAGCCGGGGGGTGCCCCATGGCGCAGCCGCGCGGTGATCGAGAGCGCCCGGGGCTCCGCCACCACCTCGAGCACGAGGGAGAAGGGGAAGGGAAAACAGCGGCGGGTGGCGGGTCCGTCGTCAAGCTCGAGGCGCACGCCGGCGGGGACGTCCGCCCCGCCGAGAGGAGCCAGGCGCCAGGGCAGGTCCCGGGCGAATCCGTGCTGGGGCATCGGGAAGCGCCCCTGGGGCAGGGTCAGCGCGTCGCCGGGGAGGTTGCCGCAGATGGGGAAGAGCACCGGAATGCCGCCCCGCACCGAGAGGCCCGGATCGGCGAAGCGCTCGGCATCGAGGTAGAGGAGTTCGCGGCCGGCGCAGCGCCAGCCGGCGACCAGGCCGCCCCGCTCCGGCACGAGCCGCAGGCCGTTCTCACCGGAGGCGTCGCCGCACCACCAGTGCGGCCAGGGATCCTCACGCCGTTGCAGGGACATGGGCGACGGCGTCGGGGAGAGTGGCCATCCAGTCCAGCAGGGCGCGGTTCACCTGCTCCGGCACCTCGTCGTGGGGGCAGTGGCCGGCCTCCAGCACCACCTCGCGGGTACCCTCCGGCGCGTGCTGCAGAAAGCGGGCACGGCGCCCCGGCGCGTTGATCCACGGATCACGGATGCCCCACAGCAGCAGCAGAGGCGCCCGGAGCCGGTCGAAGAGATCGTCGAGGGGGCGGCCGCGGGGGATGTCGAAGACGGTGCGGAAGACGCCGAAGGCACCGGGATCGAGGGCGGGCCGGCGGATCGCCTCCACCAGGCTCTCGTCGACGTTGGTGCGGTCGATGTACACCTGCCGGAGAGTGCGGCGGATCGTGGCGGGACGGCGCAGGTTCTCGAAGAGCAGCCGCTGGATCACCGGACTGCGGAGCAGGGCGGTGGCGAGGGTGCGGCGGGTGATGGCCCCCCATCCGCTGGGTTCGGCCTGCTCCTCGCTGAACGGGCCGGCCGCGTTCAGCAGCACCACGCCGGCGGCCAGCTCCGCGAGGTCCGCGCCGGCCGCCAGGGCCGCGTAGCCGCCGAGGGAATTGCCCACCAGAACGGTGGGGCGGCCGATCCTCTCGACCACGTAGGCCTTCAGCTGATCGCGCCAGAGGTCTCCGCCGTAGGCCGGTCCGGCCGGTTTGGCACTGCGGCCGAAGCCGAGCAGATCGACGGCGTGCACCTCATGGCGGCGGGCCAGCACCGGCAGGTTGTGGCGCCAGTGGTCGGTGGAGGCGCCGAAGCCATGCACGAGCAAAAGGGCGGGACCCCGGGGCTGCTCCGGCGAGTCCCGCAGGGCATGGATGGGATGGCCCAGGAAGGTCCAGGGGGTGACGGGCACCGGGACGGAACCTCAGACGCGGGGCGATGCTAGGGAGAACGGCCGCCCCGCCAGGGTCGTCAGACCGCCTGCTCCTGGGGCTCCGCCGGCTGGCTGCCGAGCACGAGCCTCAGCAGCACCGGGGCAAGGAAGGTGGTGCCGATCACCATCAGCAGGATGGCGGCCTCGAGGGCGGGGGAGAGGATGTCGGCCTGGCTGCCGAGGCCGAGGAAGATGAGGCCCACCTCGCCGCGGGGCATCATGCCCAGACCCACCACGAGGCGGTTGGTGGGCTCGGCGCTGACGTAACTCCAGCCGGCCGCCACCTTGCCCAAGATCGCCACCACCAGGAGGAAGGCGGCGATGATCAGTCCCTCGTGGTTGTTGTGGTCGAAGGGGTTGAGCACCGAGAGGTCCATGCCGGTGCCGATCAGCACGAAGAAGACGGTGGCGAAGAGCGCCACCAGCGGCTTCACCGTTTCCTGGATGTCGTGGGTGTGCTTGGAGGCGCTGAGGATCAGTCCGGCGGCGAAGGCGCCGAGAGCGGCCTCGAGGCCGATCGCCTGGGCGGCGAAGCAGCAGAGGCTGAGAACCACGAAGCCCGCCACCACCACCTCCCCGGGGGCCCTGAGCTGATCCAGCACCCAGTCGAAGAGGGGGGCGGCGGTGCGGCTGAGGAAGAGGGCCGCGGCCACGAACACGGCGGCGGCCACCACCAGCTTGAGGATGGGACCGATGGAGAAGGTGCCGCCCCCGGCCAGGGCCACCACCACCGCGAGGATCACGATGCCGAGGATGTCGTCGAGCACGGCGGCCCCGATCACCGTCTGCCCCTCGCGGGTGCGCAGGAACTTGAGTTCGCCGAACACGCTGGCGGTGATGCCGATGCTTGTGGCGGTCATCGCCGCCCCCGCGAAGATCGAGGGGAACAGGGGCACGTGGAACAGGTAGTGGAGTCCTGCCGTCCCCAGGGCGAAGGGGAGCACCACGCCGGTCACCGCCACCGTGGTGGCCTGCACCCCCACCGCCACCAGTTCGTCCAGCTCGCTCTCCAGGCCGGTGAGGAAGAGCAGGGCATAGAGGCCCAGCTCGGACACCGCCTCGAGGTTGGGGAACGTCTCGTTGTAGAGGTCCTGCACGACTTCCGGAGTGGTGTCGGAGAGGGAGGCCACGAGATCGAGCAGCCAGTGGCTGAGATCGGCGTGGGCATCGGGCGGCAGGAGCAGATGGAGTCCGGAGACACCGATGAGCACCCCGGCCACCAGTTCGCCGAGGATCGTCGGCATCTGCAGCCGCACCATCACCTCGGCCAGGGTGCGCGCCGCCAGGAAGATCACCAGAAAGCGGCCGACCGCGATGAGGGTCTCGGCCGTCTCGATCTCGTGGTTGCCGATCTCGAGCAGCAGGGATGGAAAGGGCATGGTGGTCGCCGGAGCGGTGCGACCCTAGGGCTTCGCACCGGAAGGTTCGGGTGCTGATCTCAACGCGAAGAGGGGCTTCACCACTGCCTCGATGGCTACCTTCGGGAATGGCGCTCCATGGCAGGAGCCCAAGTTTTCCGGACCGTGGAGGGCCATGACCGAGCACCCGCCCATCGACCTGCACCTGCCGACGCCTGGCTGCTATGCCGACCCGGACCGCAGCGGTCTCACGGCGGTGGATGTCTTCGACGGCATGACGAAGCATCTGTTCTACACGCTCGGCAAGCTCGCCCCCACGGCCAGCCGGCACGACCTCTACATGGCGCTCAGCTACGCCGTGCGCGACCGGCTGATGACCCGCTACCTGGCGGGGATCGAGGCGATCAGCGCCACCCCCACCCGGGTGGTGGCCTACCTCTCCGCCGAGTTCCTGATCGGCCCGCAGCTCGGCAACAACCTG
>CAZVPB010000151.1:0-5552 GCA_964628165.1 uncultured Cyanobium sp. | reverse complement strand
ATGCCGAGCTTGTCGAAGGTCTCGAGCAGCCGCGGGTCGACCTCGTCGAGGCTCGCCTTCTTCTCCTGGGCCTTGGGGGCGGCGTAATAGATGATGTCCTGGTAATCGATCGGGGGATACCCGAGGGCAGCCCACTCCGGCTCGGCCATCGTCAGCCAGTGACGGTACGCCCGCAGACGGAAGTCCAGCAGGAAGGGCGGCTCCTCCTTCTTGGCGGAGATCAGCCGGATCACGTCCTCGCTGAGGCCCTTGGCGATCTTCTCGGTCTCGATCTCGGTCACGAAGCCGTACTTGTACGGCTGGCTGACCAGATCCCCGACCGTGGCGTTGCTGCTCATGGGTCTCGTCTCAACTCGAGGTGTGGGCCTTGACCTCCTCGAGGGAGATCGTCTGATGGTCACCGCGGAAGGGGTTGTCCTCGGTGAGGAAGAGCATGCAGTGGCACTCCTTGCGCTCACGCATGGGGACGCAGGGGCAGTTCCAGAAGGCCTGCGCCACCTCTGCCTGCTTGTCCTCGTAATGCCGGCAGGGGCAGAGGGCGCCCCCCAGCTCGTCCTTGTGTCGGGCCAGCCCCTCGAGAACGACCGCGGTGACACCCGGGTCGCTGCAGAAATAGGTGCCCGTGCGCTGCGCGTAGGTCTCGGCGAACTTGCGGATCACCTCGAGACTCTCGGCGCTCGGGGCGGAGCTTGCGGAGGAGGGCTGGGCCACGTCGGACATGGGCGGGATCGGCAGTGGATCGGGAGGGAGAGGCGGGCAATTACGAAACCAGGAGGTTTCGTTATGCGGGGAGCCTAGGGCAAGGATCCGGCCCCTGGGGTCGTCCCATTGTGGAGGTCCCGCCCCCACTCTCCTTCCCCACGTGGCATCGTGTGCCCACCAGGCGTTCGTCATGGCCGCCCCCGTTCCACCGTCCACCACGGCTCCTGGCCGCACCGCCCCCCCCACCCGGGAGGCGGCTCTGGCTGAACTGCTGCGGCAGGGAGAGACCACGGCGGCGGAACTGGCCAAGCAGCTCGGCGTGTCGGTGCAGGTGATGCGCCGTCACCTCCGCAGCCTCGAGGAGGACGGACTCGTGGAGGCCAGTCCCGCCCCCGAGGGACCCGGCCGCCCCAGAAATCTCTGGCAGCTCACCGAGGCGGGCCGGGAACGGTTCCCCGATGGCAGCGAGCACTTCGCCCTGGGGCTGCTCCATTCGATGGCGGCCAGTCTTCCGGCCGACACGATGCGACTGCTGCTGCATCGTCAGGCCAGCGACAAGGCCACCGAATACCGCCGTCACCTCGGTGACGGCCCCCTCCCCCAGCGGCTCGAGCGTCTGGTGGAACTCCGAAGGGGCGAGGGCTACGTGGCGGAATGCTTCGCCGATGGCGGTTCCGCCGAGAGCCCCGGCATCGGCTCCTGGCTGATCAGCGAATTCCACTGCTCGCTGCTCCGCATCGCCGAGGAGTTCCCGATCGTCTGCGATCAGGAACTGCAGCTGCTGCGCCACACCTTTCCCGACTGCGACGTGGAGCGGGTGCACTGGCGGCTGGAAAGCGGCCATTCCTGCGGGTTCCGCCTCACCCCCCGCGGGGACGACGGCCCCGGCGCCTGATCCGGACCATGCTGACCCCTGAGGAGCTGGCCGTCCTCGAGAGCACCCTGCTGCCCGCCCTGGAGAGGCATCATCTGCGCCTGCTCGCCCATGGTCTGCGAACCCTTCAGGCGGTCGCCGGGCGTCGCGATGGCCCCCCGCCCGACACCGAGGCGATCCGTGCCTGGGCGACGGACCAGCCCCAGGTGGCCGACGACCCTCCGTTCGCCGAGGCCTTCTGCGGGCAGCTGGGGAGCGCCGCCCGGCAGATCGAGGCGATCGCCCGCGCCGCGGGACGCCCCCCCCTCGCCCTGGAGCTCGAGGACCTGGTGGCCTGGGCCAGGTCCCAGGCCGACGCCCGCCTCAGCTCCCCGGGAGCCGCAGGATCCCCACCACCAGACTGATTCCCGCCAGGGCCGCCACGGCGGCCAGCACTCCTGCCCAGCCCGGCCTGTCCCCCTCCAGCCGCGCCAGGGGCAACGCCATCACCGGCGCCGTCGAGAGGAGCGCCACCGCCAGCCCCCCCGGCAGGCCGGCCAGGGCCGTCTGCTGCAGGACGATGCCGCAGCTGGTGCCGAGCAGCGTGGCCAGCAGGAGGCGGGGCCACCGACGGCGTGCCGGCAGGGGACGGCGGCCGGGCAGGGGCATCCCCCGCAGCAGGGGCAGCATCACCAGAGCGGCGGCACCGAGGCGCACGGTGGCCGCCTGCAGGGGGGTGACATCCCCTCCCCGCAGAGCGGCCCGGGCGAGCAGGGCGCCGCCGCTGCCGCAGAGGAGGGCGGCGAGGCCCAGCAGCACCCCGAGCCCGTCGGCGGCACGACGATCCGGTGCCCGCTGCCGCGCCACCACCACCACCGCGAGGCTGATCAGCGCCAGCCCCAGCCATTGCCCCGCCCCCGGCGCCTCCTGGAGCAGCGCCAGGCCAGCCACGGCGGTCACGGCGGGACCGCCGGCATCGAGGGTGAGGGTGCGACGGGTGCCCAGCCGCCGCAGCGCGGCGAAATAGAGGGTGTCCCCGAGGGCGATTCCCACGATGCCGCTGAGCCCCAGCGGCAGCAGCGCGGAGACGGGCAGCCCGCCGAGCTGACCGGCCACCAGGGGCACCTGCAGGGCGAAGGCGAGCAGGTTCTTGAGCAGGTTGAGCCGTGCCGGCGAGAGGGAGGTGGGGAGGCGTCGCCACAGCAGGCTGGCCACGGTCCAGCAGAGGGCGGCGGCCAGGGCGGCCAGGGCCGCCGGGCCGGCGCCATCACTTGCGATCATCGTTTTTCCCTCAGCGCGGACGACCCATGAGCGGTTCGATCGAGGATGCCCTCAGCTTCTTCCGTCTCAGCTGCGGCCTCTGGCGGTCGCGGCGCAGCAGTCACCACCTGCTGCACCGCCGGGCCGAAGCCGGCGGCTCCACCATCGAGGTGGTGGAACTGGAGCGGGACGATCCCCGTCTGGCCGCCATCGCCGCGGTGCATGGCCAGGACGCAGGCGGGGTGGTCGGCGGCTGCCGGGTGCGCTGGAGCGGTTCGATGGCCTGGGACCGGGCCGGCGAGAACCATGAGGGGGAGAGTCTCTTCGCCCTGGTGCCCACCGACGGGACAGGCCGGGAAGGACTGCTGCTGCGGGACCGGGGCTACGCCGAGACCGCCCCGGTGGCCGGCCGGTTCCGGATGGAGTCCGACGACTCGCTGCTGCTCACCACCAGCTACGAGACGATGACGAGCATCGAGCGCTTCAGCTTTGCCGGGCCGGACCTCCGGCTGCGCACCAGCGCCGTCGAGGGGCTCTCCAACACCGCTTCCTTCTGCGTGGAGGTGAGGCTGGCCCAGCCGGCCGGAAGCGGAACGGCCGGGGAGCCCCCCCGCACCCCGGAGAGCACGACGGAGGCGAAGGAACCGCTCTCGCCGCTGGGCTGGTGAGGCCCGGTGTGATCAACGTTACGGACTGTGATTCCTTGCCCGGAGCGCAGGGGGGTGCCGCAGGGGGACTTCTACGATCGCCAGCGATGGTTGCCGGTCCACGCGTGTCTCTTCCCCTTCTCAAGTACGCGCCCACCACCCAGAACTCCCGCGTGGCGAGCTTCCGGGTCGGATCCGACGAGGATCCCAAGGCCGTCTCCATGGACAAGGCCATGGACCGGGAGGATCAGAACTTCGTGATCGAGGCGGCCTATCGCCAGATTTTCTTCCACGCCTTCAAGGTCGACCGCGATCCCGTTCTGGAGTGTCAGCTGCGTGACGGTCAGATCACCGTCCGGGACTTCATCCGTTCCCTCTGCCTCTCCGACACCTTCAACCGCAGTTTCTACAACCTCAACAGCAACTACAAGGTGGCCCGCCACCTCGTGGAGAAGCTTCTGGGCCGCCAGGTGTATGGCAAGGCCGAAGAGATCGCCTGGTCCGCCGTCCTGATGACGCGTGGCGTCAAGGGAATGGTCGACGACATTCTGGATTCCCAGGAATACCTCGAGAACTTCGGTTACGACACGGTTCCCTACCACCGCAACCGGGTCGTGGGGTCCCGGGAGGTCGGAGAAACCCCCTTCAACATCACCTCCCCCCGCTACGACGCCTACTACCGCGGCATCTTCGGGTTCCCCCAGATCGTCTTCACCGGGGCGGCACGCACCTTCCCGGAGCGGGCGCGCCAGCGCCGCGGCGGCTATCCGGAGGATTACCTGCCCTGGGTCCGCACCCTGCCTGCCCTCCGCGGCGTGGGCAGCGCAGCGGGGAACACCAGCATGGACTATCTCGCCAAGGTGCCCTATCGCAGCATCGGCCGCTGAGGCGCCCGGGAAGGTCCGCTTCCCCCATCCCCTTCCGGCACCCTGCAGGCGTCAGTGGTTCCTGACGCCTGCAGGGTGCTGATTCATTGCCGGCATTGGCTGGCACAGACTGGATGCGTTTCTCTCTGAGCGCTGTGTCCCAGATCTCGCTGTCCTCCCTGGCCCGGATGACCCTGCGTCAACTGCGCCAGGTCGCCAGCGACCTGGGGGTGAGCCTCTACAGCAGGAAGTCGAAGGAACAACTGGTGGAGGCGATCAGTTCCCACCAGAACGGAGATCCGGCACCTGGGAGCGGAAGCGCAGCCGGGCCATCACCGGAGAGTCTCGAGCAGATCGAGCACGAGATGGCGCCGGCGCCGCGGCCCGCCGCCGAGACCCGCGTCGTCTTCCTGCCCCGTGACCCCCAGTGGGCCTACGTGTTCTGGGAGATCTCCGACACCGACCGCGCCGCCGCCCTCGCCGCCGGCGCCTCCCAGCTCGCCCTCCGCGTCGCCGACGTCACCGGCCTGGCGCCCGGCTCCTCCCACCCCCACACCCTCCAGGAGGTGGTGGTCGATTCCCACGCCACCGAGTGGTACCTGCCGGTTCCCCTCTCCGACCGTGACTACCGGGTCGAGCTGGGCTACCGCAAGGCCGGCGGCGGCTGGATCTCCCTCGCCTTCTCCTCCGTCGCCCGGGTGCCGGCCCTGCATCCCTCCGAGCAGATCCTCGACCAGTTCGTTCCCTTCTCCCTCGAGGCCGGCGCCACCGCCGCGCCGCCGCCGGCGCCGGCCGAACCGGCCGATCCCGGCCTCCACGAGCGGCTGTACCAGACCGCCACGGCCCGCTGGCGCCGCCTCGGCCGCGGCTCGGAGGCGTTCCACGAGCTCGGCCTCGGCGAGGAGGGGGCCGAGGGGGCCGGCCACTGGGCCTCCGCCGCCGGTCCGTGGGCCTCGGGACGGCATGAGTCCGGCGCCGGCCTGATCCCCCGTCAGCGGTCCTTCTGGCTGGTGGCCGACGCCGAACTGATCGTCTACGGCGCCACCGATCCGTCCGCCCGCCTCAGCATCGGCGGCGAGGAGGTGCCCCTCTCGCCGGAGGGCACCTTCCGCATCCAGGTGCCCTTCCGCGACGGTCAGCAGGTGTATCCGATCGAGGCGGTGGCGGCCGACGGGGAGCAGAAGCGCAGCATCACCCTCGAGTTCCGACGCGCCACCCCGGAGG
>CAZVPB010000150.1:0-5584 GCA_964628165.1 uncultured Cyanobium sp. | reverse complement strand
GGGTGGTGCCGGGCAGGTCGGTCACGATCGCCCGCTCCCGCCGGCTGAGCAGGTTCAGCAGGCTGCTCTTGCCCACGTTCGGGCGGCCCACGATCGCCACCCGCACCCCCTCCCGCAGCAGATCCCCCTGGCGGCCCTCCGCCACCAGGCGGCCCAGCTCCGCCCGCACCTGCCGCAGCGCCGCCAGCAGCGCCGCCGGATCGAGGGGCGGCAGCTCGTCCTCGAAGTCCACCCGGGCCTCCAGTTCCGCCAGGGCATCGAGCAGCCGGTCCCGCAGTGCCCCGATGCGCCGCTGCAGTCCGCCGTCCAGGCCCGCCATCGCCAGTTCGGCGGCGCGGCGGCTGCGGGCCGCGATCATCTCGCCGACGGCCTCGGCGCGGGTGAGATCGAGCCGGCCGTTGAGGAAGGCCCGCTGGCTGAACTCCCCCGCCGTCGCCCGACGGGCGCCGGCCGCCAGAACCAGTTCCAGCACCTGTCGCACCGCCACCAGGCCGCCATGGCAGTGGATCTCCGCCACGTCCTCGCGGGTGAAGCTGCGGGGGGCGCGCATCAGCAGCAGCAGCGCCTCGTCGACCCGCTCGCCGCTGGCCGGATCCACCACATGGCCGTAGAGGACCCGGTGGGTGTCCCACTCCTGCCGGCCGGGAGCCACGAACAGGCGCCGGACGATCGCCTCCGCCTGGTTCCCCGAGAGCCGCACGATCGCCACGCTGCCCTGGCCGGCGGCCACCGCGGTGGCGACGGCCGCGATCGTGTCATCCCTAGATTGCTGCAGCGTGTGGTTCTGCCCGCCCACCACGGATTTGTCGGCTCCCGATCGGCACCAGTCTCCGCCCCCCAGGGCGCCCGGCCCCTCCCCGCCCCAGCGCATCCGTCGGCGACTGACCGCGTGGCTGGAATGGCTGTGGAATCAGGAGGGCAGTCCGGGCCAGCGGGCGAGGGGCCTCGCCGTGGGGGTGTTCATGGGCTGCTTCCCCTTCTTCGGTCTGCAGACGATCCTGAGCGTGGCCCTGGCCAGCCTGGTGCGCGGCAACCACCTGCTGGCGGCGGCCGGCACCTGGGTGAGCAACCCGTTCACCTACGTGCCGCTGTACTGGTTCAACTACCGGCTGGGCTGCCTGCTGCTCGGTCCGGGTCGGGGATGGCCCGGCGTGGAGGAGCTGCGCGGCGGGGGGGTCTGGGATCTGGGGGGCGGCTTCGCCCTGCGGCTGCTGCTCGGCTCCAGCCTGGTGGGGCTGGCGGCGGCGGCGGCGGCGGGTCTCGGCTGCTGGCGCTGGCTGCGCAACGGCCGCGGTCCGGCCGGCAAGGAGCCCCTCAGGAACTCGTGAGTCCGGGAAACACCATCAGGTCGATGTGACCGCCGGGCGGCTGGCGCCACTCCCGGAACTCGGCGGCGAGGGCCCGGTGCTCGCTGGAGAGATCGCGGTCCTGCAGGTGCTGGAGGCGGTGGTGGACGAGATCGAGGGTGTTGTCGATCAGCTGGGCGGCCTGCTCGGAGGTCATGGCGGAAGGGGGAGGGTCGCGGTGCGCCAGGTCTAAGGCGCACCCCATGGGCCGGCTGTAGCGGCCGACACGGGCCTCCCGCCTGGGTGCGGCGCCTCCCGCGGCCGGTCCGTGCAGCCGGCGGCAGGATCGGGCCTGATGCCATGTCGCCGCCATGCAGCCGATCGATCTGGTGGAGCACCCGGAGGGCGGGCGGTTCCGGGAGGTGTTCCGCTCGGCCCGGGCCGTCACCAACCCCCGGGGCCAGTCCCGCGCCGCCCTCACCCACATCTATTTCGGCCTGCGGCGCGGCGAGGTGAGCCGGCTCCACCGGGTGAGCGCCGACGAGGTGTGGAACCTCTACCGGGGCGAGCTGCGGCTCACCTGCTGGCGGGGGGACGACGGCCCGCCGGAGCGCATCCTCCTCTCGGCCGCCGCGAACCGCTTCTGCCACGTGGTGCCGGCCGGCTGCTGGCAGGCGGCGGAGCCCCTGGTGGAAGACGTGCTGGCGGGCTGCTCGGTGGCACCGGGCTTCACCTTCGACGACTTCGAGCTGATGCGCCGCGGCACGGAGACGGCGCGGCGGATCGTCGGCATTGAACCGGGGATGGCCCGCTTCCTGGCCCCCTGAGGTGCCTCAGCCGATGCCGGTGCGGGCGATGTCGAGCACGTCCGCCATCGAGCGGATCTGGTCCATGGTGGTGACCAGCTGGGCGGCGCCGGCCAGTTCCACCCGCAGGTCGATGCGGGCCGGCCGGCCGGCGCTGGTGCGCACCCGGGCATCGCTCACGTTGATGCGATGGTCGGAGAGGCGGGTGAGGATGTCCTTGAGCACGCCGACCCGGTCGAGCACCTCGATCCGCAGCCGCACCGGATAGCGGCGCGGCTGGCCTTCCGGGTCGGGGTTCCAGCGCACCGGCAGGCGCCGCTCGGCCGGCACCTGGGACACGTTGGCGCAGTCCTGGCGATGGATCGTGATGCCGTGGTTGCCCAGCGCCACGGTGCCGACGATGGCCTCTCCGGGCAGGGGACTGCAGCAGCCGCCCAGGCGGTATTCCAGACCCTCCACGCCGAGGATGGGACTGCCGCTGTGCTGCGGTGCGGGCGTCGCCGCCGCGGGCTGGGCGGCGGCGACGCCGGCGGCCACCTCCTCGTTGCTGGGGGGCGGAGTCGCCGCCGTGGTGGCGAGGCGGATCTCCTCCCGCAGGCGGTTGAGCACCTGATGGAGCGTGACCCCGCCGAAGCCGAGGGCCGCCAGCAGGTCCTCGGTGCCCACCAGGTTGCAGCGGCGGGCCACGCGGGTCATGGCCTCCCCCTGGAGAAGGGCGTCGAAGCCTTCGCGGCCCAGTTCCCGCTCCAGCATCTCGGTGCCGCGGCGCACGTTGTCGGTGCGGTGGCTGCGCTTGTACCACTGGCGGATGCGGTTCCGCGCCGTCGGCGTGGCCACGAAGTTGAGCCAGTCGAGGCTGGGCTGGGCCGTCTTGGCGGTGAGAACCTGCACGAAATCGCCGTTCTGGAGCGGCGTCGCCAGGGGGCGGAGGCGGTCGTTGATGCGCACCCCCTGGCAGTGGTTCCCCACCTCGGAGTGGATGCGGTAGGCGAAGTCCACCGCCGTGGAGCCCTTGCGCAGCCCCACCACGTCGCCCTTGGGGGTGAACACGAACACCTCCTCGTCGAAGAGGTCCTCCTTGATCGAGGCGAGGTAGTCGCTGCTGTCGCCGCCGCCGTCGTCCTTCTGCCAGTCGACCAGCTGCCGCAGCCAGTTGAACCGCTCCGCGTCACCGCTGGCGGGGGAGCCCCCCTCCTTGTACTTCCAGTGGGCGGCGATGCCGTATTCCGCCACCTGGTGCATCTCCCAGGTGCGGATCTGCACCTCGATCGGACGGTGGCGGCCGATCACGGCGGTGTGCAGCGACTGGTAGCCGTTCGGCTTCGGCAGGCCGATGTAGTCCTTGAAGCGGCCGGGGATGGGACGGAAGGTGTCGTGCACCACCGCGAGGGCCCGGTAACAGCTCTCGAGGCTGGGGCAGAGGATGCGCAGGGCCGCCACGTCGTAGATCTCGTGGAAGGCCTTCTGCTGCCGCTGCATCTTGCTCCAGATGCCGTGGAGGTGCTTGGGCCGGCCGTTCACCTCGCAGCTGCCGAGCCCGGCCGCCGCCAGCCGGTCCCGCAGCAGCTGGACGGTGACCGCCAGGCGCCGCTCCCGCTCGCTGCGCTTGGCCGCCACCTGCTGCTGCACGTCGCGGAAGGCCTCCGGCTCCAGCACCTTGAAGGCGAGGTCCTCCAGTTCCCACTTGAACCTGCCGATGCCGAGACGGTTGGCCAGCGGCGCGTAGATCTCGAGGGTCTCGCGGGCGATGCGCTGCTGCTTCTCGGGCCGCAGCGCCGCGAGGGTGCGCATGTTGTGGAGCCGGTCCGCCAGCTTCACGAGCACCACGCGGATGTCGCTGGCCATCGCCAGGAACATGCGCCGCAGGTTCTCGGCCTGGGCGTGGGTCTGGTTGGTGAAGTGGATGCCGCCCAGCTTGGTGACGCCCTCCACCAGCGCCCGCACCTCCGCACCGAAGTGGGCCTCGATCTCGGCGGGGGTGACCTCGGTGTCCTCCACCACGTCGTGGAGGAATCCCGCCGCGATCACGGCGGGACTGGCGCCGATCTCGCGCAGGAGATCGGCCACCGCGACCGGATGAATGATGTAAGGCTCGCCGCTGGCGCGGTACTGCCCCTCGTGGAGGCGCCAGGCGAAGTCGAAGGCGGCGGCGAGCAGGGCCTCCGGCCCGAGCGGGCAGGTCTCGCCCTCACCCACCGGCAGGTCGCGCACGCACTGCCCGAGCCAGGCGGGCAGGGGCACGCCGTAGTCGGGTAACCCGTCCGGGGACGGCGGATCCGGCGCGGCCGGCGGGACGGATGGCCGCACGGGGGCTGCACTCGCCGGCGGGCAGGCCACCGGAGCGGCTGGCTGACCCGGAACCGCCCTGACCATCACCTCCCATGAAACCTCCCCATGCTATGCAGCCTCCCGGAGGCCGGCGTGGCCTCGCCGGCGCCGCCATGACCGCTCCCACCACCGCCGCCGCTGCCGACGCGCCCGTGCTGAGGATCGGGGATCTGCAGGTGCGCTACCCCCAGGCGCCGCGCCCGACCCTCGACGGCCTCTCCCTGGAGCTGCACGCCGGCGAACGCCTGGCCCTGGTGGGGCCCTCCGGCTGCGGCAAGAGCACCGTGGCGCGGGCGGTGCTGCAGCTGCTGCCTCCCGGCAGCAGCTGTGCCGGCACCCTCGAGCTGACCGGCACCGATCCCCGCCGTCTGCGGCGTGCGGCGCTGCGGCGCCTGCGGGGCGAAGCGGTGGGTCTGGTGTTCCAGGACCCCATGACCCGCCTCAACCCCCTGCTCACGATCGGCGAGCACCTGCGGGACACCCTCGCCGCCCACCGTCCCGCCTGGGCCCGGGCCCAGGTGAGGCGGAAGGCCGAGGCCCTGCTGGAGCGGGTGGGGATCGCGGCCGACCGCTACGGCTCCTACCCCCACGAGTTCAGCGGCGGCATGCGGCAGCGGGTGGCGATCGCCCTGGCGATGGCCCTGGATCCGGCTCTGGTGATCGCCGACGAGCCCACCACCAGCCTCGACGTGGCGGTGGCGGGCCAGGTGATGGGGGAACTGGCGGAGCTGTGCGGGGAGGCCGGCAGCGCCCTGCTGCTGATCAGCCACGACCTGGCGATGGCGGGGCGGTGGTGCGACCGCATCGCCGTGCTCGACCAGGGCCGGCTGGTGGAGGAGGCGCCGAGCCGGCAGCTGCTCACCCGTCCCGCCTCCCCCCTGGCCCGCCGCCTGGTGACGGCCGCCCGGGAGCGGGAGGGGGCCGACCGCGGCCGGCCGCCCAGCGGGGCGGTGCTCCTCGAACTGGAGGACCTGCGCAGCTGGCACCCCCTGCCCTCGCCCCCCTGGCGCCAGCGCTGGCTGAAGGCGGTGGACGGGGTGAGCCTCCGGCTGCACGAGCAGGAGACGATCGGCGTGGTGGGGGCCTCCGGCTGCGGCAAGAGCAGCCTCTGCCGCGCCCTCATGGGGCTGGCGCCCGTGCGGGGCGGCCGGGTGCTCCTCCAGG
>CAZVPB010000149.1:0-5622 GCA_964628165.1 uncultured Cyanobium sp. | reverse complement strand
GGACCGCGATCACCCTGCCCCCCAGCTCCCATTCGCTGTCGGCGGTGAACGCCACGCAATCACCGACCCGGAGGCTGGGAAAGCTTTCCGGAAGGTAGTGGTGGCGGTTCCGTCTGGCGATCAGTCGGTTCATGGCTGACCCGGGGTCGGACCTCTTTTGTAGCATCGACTACAGCAATCTGCGCGGATGTCCGGTCCGGGACCAGCGGCTCAGGGCCAGAGGTGCTCCTCCTGCCAGGCGAACACCTGCTCGAGCTGATCCAGGCTGATGAGCCCGAACCGCCACAGCACCACCGGCAGCGGCGCCTGCTCCAGCTGGGCCTGGCGCAGGCCGAGGGAGATGGCGTTCTCGCTGACGCCCAGCTGGTGGCGCAGGTAGCGCAGCAGAGCCGCGGAGGGGACGGGCTGGGGTGAGCTGCTGGTGACCATCGCTTCAGCCGGCCGGCCGCGGCGCCATCCGGGAGGGGCCGTGGGTCATGGTCGCCAGGACGCGGCGCCGCAACCATGGCACCCCCGCCAGCAGAGCGAGGCCGAGCGCACGGAGCGGCGCCACCGGGCGCAGGCGGTTGGAGAAGGTGCGGGTGAGCAGATCGGTGGCGAGCAGGGTGAGGAGCAGGTCGGGCAGGCGCCGGCGGCCGTAGGCCGGGCCGATTCTCCGGGGAGGCAGCCGGCCGGCGGCGGCGCGGCGGGCAAGCCTGTGGAGCTCCTCCACGTCCCGCCAGCAGAGGTTGAGCCCCTGGCCTCCCACCGGGTGGCAGCGATGGGCGCTCTCCCCCACCAGCACGGTAGCTCCCCGATGCAGCCGGCCTGCCAGCCGGAGTTCGACGGGGAAGGCGCGTGGACGATCCAGGAGGACGTCGGGCTGGAGCGGGTCCGGCAGAACGCCGGCGAGGAGGTCGAGGAAGGCGGCCGGTTCGAGGGCCTCCATCCAGCGGCAGCGCTCCAGCGGCGCGCTCCAGACGATCTGGAATCGACGCGCCCCCAGCGGCAGCACGGCGAAGGGCCCCTCGGGACGCAGGATCTCCCAGGCTTCCGCGTCCGCCGCCCCCCGCAGCTCCACCTGGGCCGCCAGGCACCCCTGCCGGTACCGCCACCCCCACCAGCGGATGCGCCGGGCCAGGCGGGTTTCCGAGGCGGGACCGTCCGCGGCCACCAGGAGGTCGACGCCCGGCTGATCCCCGGGCCCGGCGGCGGCCCCCAGCTCCAGGGCGATGGCGGCCGTGGCCCCGATCCGCTCCAGCAGGAGATCCATCAGGGCGCGATGGTCCACGATCCAGCCCACCGCCTCGCCGCACCCGCCGAGGTCCTCCGGGGAGAAGTCCACCTGCCGGTCCAGCCAGGGGTCGATCAGCCGCAGCCGGCGGAAGGGCTGCACCCGGCAACGGAGATCCCCCCAGAGGTCCAGCCGCTCCATCAGCCCACGGCTGGAGTGGGTGAGGGCGTAGGCGCGCCGGCGGGCCAGCAGCTGCGCCGCGTCGAGCCTGTCCCGCAGGGTCACCCGCCATCCCGCCTCGGCCAGGGCGAGGGCGGCGAGGGCACCGGTCGGGCCGGCGCCGTTCACCCGGGCGTGGAGCGGGGCGGTCATCGCGGTGGCGGACCTGAACAACGAAAGGCCGCAGCAGAGTCTGCTGCGGCCTCGGCGTCGAACGTGGCCGGGAAGGGGACCGTCGTGGTGCGGATCCCCCCTCGATCAGCCCAGGCCCAGCAGCCCGCGGGTGAAGGCTTCGCCGCCCAGGGCGAACTCGGTGGCCAGGAGGGCGATGAAGCCCAGCATGGCCATGCGGCCGTTGAGCTTCTCGGCGCGCTCGTGGAATCCCCAGCCGCGCTCGGGGCTCACCACTTCCATGCGGGGTTCGGTGGCGAAGGCGTTGAGACGGCCACCGTCCTCGGTGGTGACGGAAGCGCCGCGGATGGTGGTGGGGGCGGAAGTCATGGACAGGCTCCTTTGAGAAGTGTTGCGAGAAATGTAACGCAATGTTTCGGTTCCGTCAATGGAGGCCCCTGGGCCGGGGCCCGTCAGTGCAGCCGCAGCCGGCAGAGGTCCTCGAAGGCCGGCCGCAGCAGGTAGGGGTACTCCCCCACCCACAGCTTCAGCTGGGGGATCCAGGCGTCGCTGATCGCGCCGATGCGGGAGAAGTCGCGCCGCTCGCTCAGCACCAGGGTGCGCACCACCATGCCCGGCCTGATCTGCTGGTGCTTCTTCTCCATCGGAAAGCGCACCTGCCCCAGGTAGCCGTCCTCGTCCTCCAGTTCGAGGCAGAGCCAGGTGCGGCGGTTCTCCACCAGCTCAAGCCGCCCCTCCCGGGTGGCCTGCTCCCGGCGGTCCTGCACCACCTCGCGGGTGTACAGCCTGCCCACCTCCCCCTCGAAGATCGCCGCGGCGGGGTAGCGCCGCAGGGTGGCGTTGCGGCGTCCCGCCTCCACGATCGGTCCCCACAGCACGTAGAGCAGAAAGGCCACCCCCACCACGAGGAAGATCGGCCCGGCCTGGCTCCGGAACGCCAGGCCCTGGCTGATCAGCAGGGAGATCACCCCCCCGATCACCGAGATCAGCACCCTCTGCAGCAGCTTGCGGGGGTTGCCGCTGCAGGCGTTGAACTGGGGGCCGGTGGCCACCGCCGGCACCAGTCGCTGCAGCTCGCCGGGCCGGAGCGGAATCAGCATGGTTCAGAGCAGCCGCTCGAGCCCGTAGACCAGCCCCGGCAGCTCCCGCACCCGCCGCACGGTCCGCAGCACTCCGGGCATGTAGGCGCTCCGGTCGATGGTGTCATGCCGCAGCGTGTAGCTCTCCCCCGGGGCGCCGAACCTCACCTCCTGATGGGCCACCAGCCCCGGCAGCCGCACCGAGTGGAGCCTCAGGCCGCTCGGCCTCTCCCCCCCCCGGCATCCCGGCAGGCTCTCGTGCTCCTCCACCTCGGCCGGATTGAAGGTCTTGCCCAGCTCCTCCATCAGCTCGGCGGTCTTGATGCAGGTGCCGCTGGGGGCATCGGCCTTGCGGTTGTGGTGCAGCTCGGTGAGCTCGGCGTAGTCGTAGAAGCGGGCGGCGGCGGCGGCGGCCTGCTGCAGCAGCACCATGCCCACCGAGAAGTTGGGGATCACCGCTCCCCCCACCCCCGCCTTCTCCGCGAAGGTGGCCAAATCCGCCAGCTGCTCCGGCGAGAGGCCGGTGGTGCCGATCACAGGATGGACGCCGTAGGCGATCGCCGCCCGGGTGTGCTCGTACACCACCGACGGGTGGGTGAAGTCCACCAGCACCGCCCCCCGGCCGGGACCGGCCTGGCGCACCTGCTGGGCGGCGGCGCAGAGGCTGCCCTCGAAGTCGGAGGTCACCGCCACCTCCAGCTCGCCGAGCCCCAGCTCGAGGCCGACATCGGCGCCCTCCCGACCGGGGGCGTTGTCCACGGCACCCACGAGCTCGCAGTCGGGGGCGTCCCGGACGGTGCGGATCACCTCCGCCCCCATGCGGCCGAGGGCGCCGGCCACCACCACCGGGATCGGGGCGGTCGGGGCGGGGGCCGGCTCGGCGGGGGAGGTCATCGGCGGCGGGGGCGGCGGCGGGGTGCAGCGAGCTTATGGGGACTCGTGTAACGGCTGGAACGGCCGCCCGCCCCGGCGGGAGAGCCATCCCTAGGCTGCTTCACATTGCTCAATCCAGCCGCATGTTCACGCAGGTCCGCTCCGCCAGCCGTCGGGTCAGCCCTGCCCCCGAGACGCTCGCCGAGGGCCGCTCGGTGATGCGGGTGGTGTACGTCGTGCTCGAGCCCCAGTACCAGAACGCCCTCACCACGGCCGCTCTCGGGATCAACGAGACCGCCGGGGGGCTGGCGGTGGAGCTGAGCGGCTATCTGATCGAGGAACTGCGCGACCCCGCCAACTACGCCGACTTCTGCGAGGACGTGGCCCGGGCCGACGTGTTCATCGCCTCCCTGATCTTCATCGAGGACCTCGCCGGCAAGGTGGTGGAGGCGGTGGCACCCCACCGGGAGCGCCTCAGGGCGGCCGTGGTGTTCCCCTCGATGCCCGAGGTGATGCGCCTCAACAAGCTCGGCACCTTCTCGATGGCGCAGCTGGGCCAGAGCAGGAGCGCCATCTCCCAGTTCATGAAGAAGCGGCGGGAGCGGGGCGGCTCCACCGGCTTCCAGGACGCGATGCTGAAGCTGCTCAACACCCTGCCCACGGTGTTGAAGTACCTGCCGGTGGACAAGGCCCAGGACGCCAGGTCCTTCATGCAGAGCTTCCAGTACTGGCTCGGCGGGACCCCGGACAACCTCAGGAACTTCCTGCTGATGCTGGCGGACCGTTACGTGTTCCCCCGCGAGGCGGAGGACCGGCCCAGCCTCGAGGTGGCCGATCCGGTGGTGTTCCCGGATCTCGGCATCTGGCATCCCCTGGCCCCGGGGATGTTCGAGGACCTGCGGGAGTACCTCAACTGGAACGCCAGCCGCACCGACCGCCGCGACGGGGAGCGGAGCGGACCGGTGATCGGGCTGGTGCTGCAGCGCAGCCACATCGTCACCGGTGACGAGGCCCATTACGTGGCCGTGATCCAGGAGCTGGAGTACCGCGGCGCCACCGTGATCCCGGTCTTCTGCGGCGGCCTCGACTTCAGCAAGCCCGTCAACCGCTTCTTCTACGACCCCCTCGATCCCGAGCGGCCCCTGGTGGACGGGGTGGTGAGCCTCACCGGCTTCGCCCTGGTGGGCGGGCCGGCGCGGCAGGATCACCCCCGGGCGATCGAAGCGCTGAAGCGGCTCAACCGGCCGTACATGGTGGCGCTGCCCCTGGTGTTCCAGACCACCCAGGAGTGGGAGGAGAGCGACCTCGGCCTCCACCCCGTCCAGGTGGCGCTGCAGATCGCCATTCCCGAACTCGACGGCGCGATCGAGCCGATCGTGCTGAGCGGCCGCGACGACGCCACCGGCAAGGCCCACACCCTCCAGGACCGCGTCGAGGCGATCGCCGAGCGGTCGATCCGCTGGGCCTCGCTGCGCACCAAGCCCCGCAGCCACAAGAAGCTGGCGATCACGGTGTTCAGCTTCCCGCCCGACAAGGGCAACGTCGGCACGGCCGCCTACCTCGACGTGTTCGGCTCGATCTTCCGGGTGCTGGAGGAGATGAAGGCGCGCGGCTACAACCTCGGTGACGAGCTGCCCCGCAGCCCGAAGGAGCTGATGGAGGCGGTTCTGAAGGACCCAGAGGCGATGGAGGGGGCGCCCGAGCTGGCGATCGCCCACCGCATGAGCGTGGAGGAGTACGAGCGGCTCACCCCCTATTCGGTCCGGCTCGAGGAGAACTGGGGCAAGCCGCCCGGCAGCCTCAACAGTGACGGCACCCACCTGCTCGTCTATGGCCGCCACTTCGGCAACGTGTTCGTGGGGGTGCAGCCCACCTTCGGCTACGAAGGCGATCCGATGCGGCTGCTGTATTCCCGCAGCGCCAGTCCCCACCACGGTTTCGCCGCCTACTACACCTATCTCGAGAAGATCTGGGGTGCCGACGCGGTGCTCCATTTCGGCACCCACGGTTCCCTCGAGTTCATGCCCGGCAAGCAGATGGGCATGAGCGACACCTGCTACCCCGATTCGCTGATCGGCGCGCTGCCGAATCTCTACTACTACGCCG
>CAZVPB010000148.1:0-5631 GCA_964628165.1 uncultured Cyanobium sp. | reverse complement strand
TGAAGAGGCACAGCACGCCCTGTTCGCCGTAGTGGGCCAGCCGGGCCATGTCGAAATGTTCCCCGTCCACCGGTGTGTGGTCGAACTTGAAGTCACCGGTGAAGACCACGACCCCCACTGGGGTGGTGACGGCCAGCGTGAAGCTGTCCGCCATCGAGTGGGTGTTGCGGATGAACTCCACCGAGAAGTGCTGCCCCACCTTCACCACCTCGCGGGGTGAGACGGTCTGGATGGTGGTGCGGTCCGTGACGCCCGCCTCCTCCATCTTTCCCTGAAGCAGGGACATGGCCAGACGCGGCCCGTAGATGATCGGGATGTCGAAGTTCTTGAGGTGATGCGGGATCCCGCCGATATGGTCCTCGTGACCATGGGTCACGATCATGGCGCGGATCCGCTTGTGGTTCTCCCGCAGGTAGCTGGTGTCCGGCAGCACCACGTTCACGCCGTGCATGCCGTCGCTGGGGAAGGCCAGTCCGGCATCCACCAGCATCAGATCATCGCCGTATTCGAAGACGCAGGTGTTCTTGCCGATTTCGTGCAGGCCGCCGAGGGGAATCACCCGCAGCGGGGAGGGGCCTTTGGAACCGTTGGGAGTGGGCATGGAACGGGAAGTCGTGGAGAAAAAAGTTGGTCGGGGAGGCCTTGGCGTCAGGTGGGACGCAGGGCATCGAGGGTGGAGCGGAGACGGGAGCGGAGGGGGGTGTCGGCGGCGACGAGGGGAAGCCGGGGAGTGCCCACGGACCAGCCGCGCAGTTCGAGGGCGGCCTTCACCGGAATCGGGTTCGTGGTGAGGAACAGGGCCCGGAAGAGGGGCAGCAGGCGTTCGTGCAGATCGAGGGCGGTGTCGTGGTCGCCCCGCAGGTGGGCCTCCACCATGGCGCGGATGGCCGGTCCCTCGAGATGGCTGGCCACGCTCACCACCCCCACGGCTCCGACGGCGAGCATCGGCAGGGTGAGGGAGTCGTCGCCGCTGTAGATGGCCAGGCGGTCGCCGCAGGCGGCCCGGAGCCGGCTCACCTCGTCGGTGGTGCCGCTGGCGGCCTTGAAGCTCACCACGTTCGGGAGATCGAGCAGGCCGGCCACGGTCTCGGCCGCCAGGCTGCAACTGGTGCGCCCTGGAATGTTGTAGAGCATCAGGGGCAGATCCGGCGCCGCCTCCGCGACGGCACGGAAATGGGCCGCCAGGCCCTCCTGGGGAGGCTTGTTGTAGTACGGCACCACCACCAGGGCTCCATCGGCCCCGAGGGCGGCCGCCTCGCGGGTGGCCGTCACCGCCTCGGCGGTGCAGTTGCTGCCGCTGCCGGCCACCAGATGGGCCCGTCCGTTCACCGCCTCCTTCACGGCCGCGAACAGCCGGTGCTGCTCGTTCCAGCTCAGGGTGGGCGATTCACCGGTGGTGCCGCACACCACGATCCCGTCGGAACCGTGGGTCACCAGGTGGTCGGCGAGCCGGGCGGCCACCTCGAGATCCACCTCGCCCGCCGGATCGAAGGGGGTGACCATGGCGGTGAGCACCCGGCCGAAGGGAGGAGTGGGTCGGCGGGAGGGGCCGGCCGTCAAGGCTCACCTCCGGCGGGCGCGGCGGGCTCTTCCGGTCCCCGCTGCAGCAGTTCCGCGATCTGGATGGCGTTGAGGGCGGCGCCCTTGCGGATCTGGTCGCCGCACAGCCAGAACTCCAGTGCGTTCGGCTCGCTCAGGTCCTGGCGGATGCGGCCCACCGCCACCGGATCCCGGCCGGTCACGTCGGTGGGCATGGGGAAGCGGTTGGCGTCGAAGTCCTCGATCAGCTCCACCCCCGGAGCGGCCGCCAGCAGCGCCCGGGCCTCCTCCACGGGGAAGGGCTCCTCGAACTCCACGTTCACCGCCTCGGAGTGGGCCCGCAGCACCGGCACCCGAACGCAGGTGGCGGTGAGCCGCAGGCCGGGAAGTTCCATGATCCGGCGGGTCTCGTTGAGCATCTTGAGCTCCTCCTCGCAGTAGCCGCTGGGCTGCAGGGGCGAGTTGTGCAGGAAGAGGTTGAAGGCGAGCGAGTGGGGCAGGACCTCGCTGCGGGGCTCGCCCCCCTCCAGCACGGTGCGGCTGAGGCGCTGCAGCTCCTCCATGGCGCGGGCGCCGGCGCCGCTGGCCGACTGGTAGGTGCTCACCACCACCCGCCGCAGCGGCCGGCGGGACGCCAGGGGGGCGAGCGCCACCGTGAGCAGGATCGTGGTGCAGTTGGGGTTGGCGATGATGCCCCGGTGGGTGAAGGCGCTGGCGGCGTTCACCTCAGGCACCACCAGCGGCACCTCCGGATCCATGCGGAAGGCGCTGGAGTTGTCGATCACCACGGCGCCGGCCAGGGCCGCCAGCGGCGCCCACTGCCGCGACACACCGCCGCCGGCGGAGGCCAGCACCAGGTCGACTCCCTCGAAGAGGGCCGCCTCGACGGGGCGGATCCGCAGCTCCTCCCCCTGCCAGAAGAGGCTGGACCCGGCCGAACGCGGCGAGGCCAGCGGCAGCAGTTCCGCCACCGGGAAGCGGCGCTCCTCCAGCAGGGTGAGCAGTTCGCGACCCACCGCTCCGGAGGCGCCCAGGACGGCCACCCTCAGCGGGCGGTCAGGCAGACGGGCGGAGGCGAGCGGGGGCCGTGCGGGGCTCGTGGTGGGCGGGGTCAAGAAGGCGTGGAGCGGTACGGGGGAATCCGGTTGCGGAAGCCGGCAGAACGGCTTCGAGGCGATATGGCGCGCGATCTTCGTCCAGCGAACAATACGTGTCCGGGGAGGCGGTCGGCCAGTTTCTAGGATCGTGGGCTGCCCTTCGTCCGCCCCGTTCCATGAGTCCTGCCGCCAGCAGCGCCCTCAAGGTCTCCACCACTCCAAGGCCCGGCAGTCGCCTGGCGGTGGAGGTGGCGATCCCGGCGGAACGATGCCAGGCGAGCTACGAGGCGGCGATCGGACGTCTGAGCCGCAGCGTGCGGCTGCCCGGCTTCCGGCCCGGCCGGGTGCCGCGGCCGGTGCTGCTCCAGCAGCTGGGGCCCCTCCGGGTCCGCGCCACGGCGCTCGAAACCCTGGTCGACGAGGTGTGGAAGGAGGCGCTCGAGCAGGAGGAGGACATCGAGGCCCTCGGCCAACCCCAGATCCGCGACGGCTTCGACAGCCTGCTCGACCGCTTCCGTCCGGACGAGTCACTGACGCTCACCCTGGAGCTCGATGTCGTTCCCAGGCCCAGCCTGAAACTGACCCGCGGCCTCCAGGCCGAGGCCGAGACCGTCGCCTACGACCCCGCCCGCGTCGACGAGCTGCTGGAGCAGTCGCGGCGCCAGCTCGCCACCCTCGTGCCGGTGGAGGACCGGCCCGCCGCCAGCGGCGATGTGGCCCAGGTGAGCTTCCGCGGCACCTTCGCCGACACGGATGAGGAGATCAGCGGCGGCAGCAGCGACGGGATGGAGGTGGAGCTCGAGGAGGGCCGCATGATCCCCGGCTTCGTGGAGGGGATCGTGGGCATGAAGGCGGGCGAGACCCGCACCATCGAGTGCACCTTCCCGGAGTCGTACCCCCAGGAGGAGGCCGCCGGCCGGCCGGCCCGCTTCGAGCTCACCCTGCTCGAGCTCAAGACCCGCGAGCTGCCTCCCCTGGACGACGCCTTCGCCCGCCAGGCCGGCGACAAGGAGACCCTGGCGGAGCTGCGGGCCGACCTCGAGGCGCGGCTGCGGCGGGAGGCGGAGCAGCGGAGCCGCTCCAACCGCCACGACGCCCTGCTCGGCGCCCTGGTGGAGCAGCTGGAGGTGGAGCTGCCGGAAACCCTGATCCAGCAGGAGGTGCGCAGCCTGCTCGAACAGACCGCCGGGCAGATCGCCCAGCAGGGCGTGGACGTGCGGAAGGTCTTCACCCAGGACGTGGTGCGCAACCTGATGGAGACCTCCCGGCCGGAGGCCGAGCAGCGGCTGCGCCGCAACCTCGCCCTGCGGGCCCTCGCCGCCGCCGAGAAGATCGAGGTGGCGGAGAAGGACCTGGAGGCCCGCCTCGAGGAGGTGCGGCGCGACCTGGCGGAGGAGGCCTCCGTCGATCCCGACCGGCTGCGGCAGGCGGTGCGGGAGGACCTCCTGCGGGAGGCCCTCATGGCCTGGCTGGAGGAGAACAGCAGCGTCTCCGAGAAGAGCGCCGCCGACGCCGCTGAGGCCGAGGAGGCCGAAGGTGCCGCGCAGAATCCTTCGCCGAAACCCGCCGCGAAGCCGAAGGGCAAGGCGGCCGGGGGGGCTGCCAAGCGCGCCCGGACCGAAGCGGACGAGGCGGAGAAGCCCATAGATTGACGAGCCACGATCCCTTCTCCCTCCGCGTGCTCCAGCCCCCGCCGCCCGCCCCCTCCCTCCCCGGAGGCATCCGGTCCCATCCGGTGGTCGACCGCTGGCATGGACCGCGGCCCTGGAGCGCCAGCCCGGGCGTCCTCCCCACGGTGGTGGAGCAGTCGGGACGGGGTGAGCGGGCCTTCGACATCTACTCCCGCCTGCTGCGGGAGCGGATCATCTTCCTGGGCACCGGGATCGACGACGCCGTCGCCGACGCGATCGTGGCGCAGCTGCTCTTCCTCGAGGCCGAGGACCCGGAGAAGGACATCCAGATCTACGTCAATTCCCCCGGCGGCTCCGTGACCGCGGGCCTCGCCATCTACGACACCATGCAGCAGGTCGCCCCGGACGTGGTGACCATCTGCTACGGCCTGGCCGCCAGCATGGGGGCCTTCCTCCTCGCCGCCGGCGCCCACGGCAAGCGGTTCGCCCTGCCCAGCGCCCGGATCATGATCCACCAGCCCCTCGGCGGCGCCCAGGGCCAGGCGGTGGACATCGAGATCCAGGCCCGCGAGATCCTCTTCCTGAAGGAGACCCTCAACGGGCTCCTCGCCGAGCACACCGGCCAGCCGCTGGAGAAGATTGCCGAAGATACCGATCGGGACTACTTCCTTTCGCCGCCGGAGGCGGTTGAATACGGACTCATCGATCGGGTGGCCGATCCCCACCAGATCCTTAAGGACGGCTGACGAACCGCCGGTTCGGGTCGATCCTGGAGGCGGCGGTTCGGCCCATGGCCGGCCCGCCGCCCGCTCGACCCCTCCATCGTCGCTGCATGGCCAAGTTCGACGCCCACCTGAAGTGCTCCTTCTGCGGCAAGTCCCAGGAGCAGGTGCGCAAGCTCATCGCCGGACCGGGCGTCTACATCTGCGACGAATGCATCGATCTCTGCAACGAGATCCTCGACGAGGAGCTCGTCGAGGCCACCGCCCCAGGGAGCCGTCAGGCGGCCGAGGCCGGCAGGCGCGGCGGCGCCAAGAAGCCCTCCAAGCCCGCGCCCACCCTCGCCTCCATCCCCAAGCCCCAGCAGATCAAGGCCTTCCTGGATGATCAGGTGGTCGGGCAGGAGGAGGCCAAGAAGATCCTCTCCGTTGCCGTCTACAACCACTACAAGCGGCTGGCCTGGCAGGGGGACGGCCACGGGGAGACCAACCGCACCGCCACCCGGCTCCACAAGTCGAACATCCTCCTGATCGGTCCCACCGGCTGCGGCAAGACCCTCCTGGCCCAGTCCCTGGCGGAGATGCTCGACGTGCCCTTCGCGGTGGCCGACGCCACCACCCTCACCGAGGCGGGCTACGTGGGGG
>CAZVPB010000147.1:0-5631 GCA_964628165.1 uncultured Cyanobium sp. | reverse complement strand
CGGCCCTGGTCACCGGCCTGGCGCTCACCGGCATCATCCGCAGCGATCCCTGGTTCGCCCCGCAGTATCTGATTCCTTTGCTGGGCATGGTGCTGGGCAATTCCCTCAACGGCATCTCCCTCGGCCTCGACCGCCTGATGGAGGGGCTGGAGGGCCGGCGTGATCTGGTGGAGACCGCCCTGGCGCTGGGGGCCAGCCGCTGGGAGGCCTGCCGGGAGGTGATCCGTGAGGCCATCCGTGTGGCCATGATCCCCACCATCAACTCGATGATGGTGATGGGGCTCGTGAGTCTGCCGGGCATGATGACCGGCCAGATCCTGGCCGGCGCGCCCCCCACGACCGCGGTCCGCTACCAGATCGTGATCGTGTTCATGATCGCCTCCGGCACCGCCCTGGGGGTGTTCGGGGTGGTGCTGCTGGGCTGGCTGCGGCTCACCAGCCGCGACCATCAGCTGCGGCTGGATCGCCTGCGGGGCTGAGGGTGACTAGCTTGAATCCAGACGAGGCGATTTCCATGACCACCCTCTACGAGAAGCTCGGTGGCGCGGCGGCGGTGGATCTGGCGGTGGAGAAGTTCTATGAGAAGGTCCTGGCGGATGAGCGGGTGCAGCGCTTCTTCGCCCATACCGATATGCAGCAACAGAAGTCGCACCAGAAGGCGTTCATGACCTATGCCTTCGGCGGGGCCAGGCAATGGGATGGCCGGCCGATGCGGGATGCCCATCAGAAACTCGTCGCTGAGATGGGCCTGAGCGACGGACACTTTGATGCGATCGCGGAGAATCTGGTCGCCACTCTTGTGGAGCTGGAGGTTCCCCAGCCCCTGATCGATGAAGTGGTTGCGATCGTCGGCTCCCCCAGTCACCGCGATGACGTTCTCAACCGCTAGGGGTGGGCTCGACCTGCCTCGCCCCTGACATCCACCCTGCTCCCACGATCCACCATGGCCAGCAACCCCGTCACCTGGTTCGAGATCGCCGTGTCCGACATCGGGCGGGCCAGGCAGTTCTATGAAACCGTCTTCGGTCTCACCCTCACCAACCTCCCCACACCCGACGGCGGCGAGTACTGGACCTTTCCCATGAGTGAGACCCTCCCGGGAGCCGGCGGCGCCCTCACCACCATGGACGGCATGAAGCCCGGCGGCGGCGGCACCCTGATCTACTTCGCCTGTGAAGACTGCGCCGTCGAGCAGTCCCGCGTGGAGCCTGCAGGTGGGAAGGTGCTGCGGCCGAAGATGAAGATCGGCGATTACGGCTTCATCGCGATCTGCACCGACACCGAGGGGAACCCGATCGGCCTGTACTCCCAGAGCTGATCCGCGGCCACGGCCAGGGGGGAGCTGCCCACCACGGCCTGCCGACGCCCCCTGTTGGATTCGAACCAACGACCGGCTGCTTAGAAGGCAGCTGCTCTATCCGGCTGAGCTAAGGGAGCCCTCGGCTCCATTGTGCCCCGATGGGGAGGGGATGCCGGGCGGTGTTCGTAGAGTGGGAGGCTGCGCGTCTCACGCCCCATGGCGGCTTCCCGCCTCACGGACAGCCAGAAGAGCGAGCTGGTGGCTCGCTACAGGGAGGGGGCCGCCAGCCAGGAGCTGGCGGAGGTTTTCGGCTGCAGCGCCAACACCGTGAGCCGTGTGGTGAAGGCGGCCCTCGATCCGGAGGAGTACGAGCGGCTCAAGCAGGGGCGCAGCCGCCAGTCCCGCCGCCGGGGAGCGGCCGGGACCGCGGCGGACAGCACCCCGGTCCAGGCGGCCGCGGATGGAGGGGAAGAGGAGCGGACGCCGCCGGATGCGCCCGGGCCCGGCACCGACCTGGAGGACGAGGAGGACGGCCCCGGCGTGCTGGCGATCGACGACGCGGAGGATTTCGGCGGGGACGGCGACGAGGAGGACGACCTCGGCCTGGAGGAGGAGGGCAGCGACGAGGAGTTCGTGACGGTGCCGGTGATGCTCGCCAGCGAGCGGGAGAGCGCGCCCGAGCCGGTTCCGCTCCAGGGGGCGGCCCTGCCGTCGAGTGTCTACATGCTGGTGGACAAGACCGTGGAGCTGCAGGCCCGGCCCCTCAGCGAATTTCCCGAGCTGGGGCCGCTGCCTCCCCAGGAGCTGGAGCGGCAGGCGCTGGTGGTCTTCGCCAATCCGCGCCAGGCCAAGCGCCAGTGCGGCCGCAGCCAGCGGGTGATCAAGCTCCCCGACGTGCGGGTGCTGGAGCGGACCGCCTCCTACCTGCTGGCCCAGGGCATCACGCGGGTGGTGATGGAGGGCTCCCTCTACTCCCTGCCGGGCTCCTGAGCCCACGGCCCCCCTGCCACGCCAGCACGGCGGCTGACTGCCGCGACGCGCTGGGCACTCCCTCGGAGGGGCTCAGCACCACCGAGGCGCAGCGCCGCCTGGAGCGCGACGGGCCGAACCGGCTGCAGCTGGCGGAGGGGCGGAGCGGGCTCCGGATCCTGCTGGATCAGTTCGGCAACGCGATGCTGCTGCTGCTGCTGGCGGTGGCCGTGGTGTCCGCCGCGCTGGCTCTCCTGGAGCGGGCCTTCCCCAAGGACCCCCTCGCCATCCTGCTGATCGTGGCGCTCAACGCGGCCCTCGGCGCCCTTCAGGAGGGACGGGCCCAGCGGGCCCTGCTCTCGCTGCGGCGGATGGCGCCGGCGGAGGTGCGGGTGCGGCGGGACGGCGCCTGGGAGACCCGGGCCGCCGACGACCTCGTGGTGGGCGACCTGATCGGGCTGGAGGCCGGCGACCGGGTGGCGGCGGACGCGCGGCTGCTCGAGGCCAGCGGGCTGGGGGTGCGGGAAGCGGCGCTCACCGGCGAGTCGGCTCCGGTGGCGAAGCGGGCCGAGGTGGTGCTGCCGGCCGAAACGCCCCTGGCGGAGCGCCTCAACTGCCTCTACCAGGGCACCGAGGTGGTGCAGGGACGCGCCCTGGCGGTGGTGACCGCCACCGGCATGGGCACCGAACTGGGCCGCATCGCCGGGCTGCTGGAGACCGTCGGCGGCGAACCCACGCCGCTGCAGACCCGCCTGGAGGGACTGGCCCGCCTGCTGGTGGCCGCCGCCCTGGCGCTGGTGGCGGTGGTGGTGCCGCTGGGCTGGGCCCTGGGCCGGCAACCGCTGGAGCTGCTCGAACTGGCCCTCTCCACGGCGGTGGCGGTGGTGCCGGAGGGACTGCCGGCGGTGGTGACGGTGAGCCTGGCCCTCGGCACCCAGCGCATGGCGCGCCGTGCCGCCCTGGTGCGGCGGCTGCCGGCGGTGGAGGGGCTGGGGGCGGTCACGGTGATCTGCACCGACAAGACCGGCACCCTCACCCAGAACCGCCAGGTGGTGGAGGAGCTGCGCTGGGGCCGGGAGGCGCTGCACCTCGACGGCGAGGAATCCGTGGCCTGCGGCGAAGGCGATGCGGCGCGATCGCTGCTGCTGGCGGCGGCGGTGCTCTGCAACGACGCCGAACTGCGGCCGGATGAGGAGGGCCGCTGGGCGATGCGGGGGGATCCCACCGAAGGGGCGCTGCTGGTGGCGGCCGCCCGCTGCGGTGCGGATCTCGATGATCTGCGGCGGCGCCATCCCCGCCTGGCGGAGGTCCCCTTCGAGGCGGAGCGGCGGCGCATGGCGGTGTGGGTGGCCGACGACGACGGTGCCCTGGGGCGGCCCCTCGGCCCCGGGGCGTCCGCGGGGGCGGTGCTCCTGAGCAAGGGGGCGCTGGAGGTGATCCTCGAGGACTGCGACCGCTGGCTCGACGGCGGCGCGGTGGCGCCCCTCAGCGCCGCGCAGCGCCAGGACTGGCTGGAGCAGGGCCATGCACTGGCGGCGGCGGGGCTGCGGGTGCTGGCCTTCGCCGCCGCTCCCCGCCCCGGCCCCGGCCCGGGCCACGATCTCTCCGCTCAGGTGCTGCTGGGCCTGATGGCGCAGCGCGACCCGCCGCGGCCGGAGGTGGCCCAGGCGGTGGCCCGCTGCCGCGCCGCCGGCATCCAGCCGGTGATGGTGACCGGCGACCACCCCCTCACCGCCCGCACGATCGCCGCCGCCATCGCCCTGGCGGATGCCGACACCGAGGTGGTGGAGGGGCGTGAGCTCGACCGCCTCGACGACGCCGCGCTGCGGCGGCGGGTGGCCGCGGCGGGGGTGGTGGCGCGGGTGGCGCCGGAGCAGAAGCTGCGGATCGTGCAGGCCTTCCAGGCGGGGGGCGAGGTGGTGGCGATGACCGGGGACGGGGTCAACGACGCCCCCGCCCTGCGCCAGGCCCACATCGGCGTGGCGATGGGGCTGGCGGGAACGGACGTGACCCGCGAGGCCGCCGACATCGTGCTGCTCGATGACGACTTCGCCACCATCGTGCAGGCGGTGGAGGAGGGCCGGCGGGTCTACGCCAACATCCGCCGCTTCGTGCGCTACATCCTCGCCAGCAACCTCGGCGAGCTGCTCACCCTCGCCTCGGCGCCGCTGCTGGGGGTGCCCCTCACTCCCCTGCAGATCCTCTGGATGAACCTGGTGACCGACGGCGGGCCGGCCCTGGCCCTGGCGCTGGGCCGCGGCGAGGAGGACCTGATGAACCGGCCGCCGCTGGCGCCGGGGGAGTCGATCTTCGCCCGGGGGCTCGGCGCCGCCATCCTGCGGATCGGCACGGTGTTCGCCGCCCTGGTGATCGGGCTGATCCTCGTGGCGGCGTCAGCGGGGAGCCCCTGGCGCACGATGGCCTTCACCACCCTCTGCCTGGCCCAGATGACCCATGCCCTCTCGGCCGGCAGCGACCGGCCCCTGCTGCGGCTGCCGCCCCTGGCCAATCCCTGGCTGGCGGGCGCCGTGGCCGCCACCACGGCGCTGCAGCTGGCGGTGCTCTACGTGCCCCCGCTGGCCCGCTTCCTGGCGCTCACCCCGCTCTCGGCGGCGGAGCTGGGCGCCTGCGCCGGTGTGAGCCTGCTCCTTTTCGTCTACCTCGAGGCCGAGAAGCTGCTGCGCGCTCCTCACCACTCCTCGCCCTGAGGCGCCCGGCCGGCGCCGGGGAAGAGCAGCAGCGCCCCGGCGCCGCCCCCCACCACGCCGAGCACGAAGGCCACCCCCACCACGAAGCCGCTGGGCAGGGGGGCGGTGCGGCCCACCAGCAGATTGAGGCGGGGCCTCTCCTCCAGGTTCTGGGCGCCGAGGCAGAGCAGCGCCAGCAGCGCCCCGGCCCCCACCAGGCTGCCGAGCAGGAGTCGCAGGCGCAGCAGCATCGCGGGGCGGGGGCGCGGGCTCAGGGGGAGTCTGCCCGGTCGCCGTGGAGCAGGGCGTAGAGGGCGCGACGGTCGTGGCCGCTGCGGGCGGCGAGGGTGCGGGCGGCCTCGCTGGCGCTGAGCCCCCCGGCCCGGAGCCCCTCCAGTTCGGCCCGCAGCCGTTCCGGCTCCCACGGGGCGGAGGAGGGGGGCGCGCCCCCCAGCACCAGGGTGCATTCCCCCAGCGGCGGGGTGCGGCGGAAGTGCTCCAGCGCCGCCGCCACGCTGGGTCCCACCTGCTCCTCATGCCGCTTGGTGAGTTCCCGCGCCACCTGGAGCGGCCGGTCGCCGAGTTCGCTGAGCAGATCCTCGAGCAGGGCCACGAGGCGGTGGGGGGCCTCGAACAGCACGGTCGTGCGCTCCTCGCCGGCCAGCTGCCGCAGGC
>CAZVPB010000146.1:0-5641 GCA_964628165.1 uncultured Cyanobium sp. | reverse complement strand
TTCCTCGAGAACCGGCGGGTGATGAAGCGCATCTTCCCGAGCCTCTTCTCGGCCCGCACCGTGCGGCCGATCGACAACTACGCCTCGCGCCTGCTCCAGACCCTCTGCGAACTCGCCCCCTGGACCGACACCCCGAAGGTGGTGCTGCTCACTCCCGGGGTGTACAACAGCGCCTACTTCGAGCACAGCTATCTGGCCCAGCAGATGGGCATCCAGCTGGTGGAGGGCCGCGACCTGGTGGTGGAGGGCGAGCGGGTGTGGATGCGCAGCACCGGCGGCCTCGAAGCGGTCGATGTGATCTACCGCCGCATCGACGACGACTTCCTCGATCCCGAGGAGTTCCGTCCCGACTCGCTCCTGGGGGTGAGGGGCCTCATGGCGGCCTACCGGGCCGGCCGGGTGGCGATCGCCAACGCCCCGGGCACCGGGGTCGCCGACGACAAGCTGATCTACGCCTACGTGCCCGAGATGATCCGCTACTACCTCGGCGAGGAGCCGATCATCGAGAACGTTCCCACCTATCTGTGCGACCGCGCCGAGGACCGGGCCTACGTGCTCGACCACCTCGGCGAACTGGTGGTGAAGTCGGTGGCGGAGGCCGGCGGCTACGGCATGCTCATCGGCCCCCACGCCACCCCCGAGGAGATCGCCACCTACGCCGCCAAGATCGAGGCCGACCCCCGCAACTTCATCGCCCAGCCCACCCTGGAGCTCTCCACCGTTCCCTCCCTCAGCGAAGGGGAGCTCTACCCCTGTCACGTGGACCTGCGGCCCTACGTGCTGCGGGGCGAGGGGGCCTGGGTGACCCCCGGCGGCCTGACGCGGGTGGCCCTGCGGCGCGGCTCGCTGGTGGTGAACTCCTCCCAGGGCGGTGGCTGCAAGGACACCTGGATCGTCGACGACGAGTTCGGCCAGGATCTCGCGGTGCTGGAGGCGGAAGGATGCTGAGTCGCGTCGCCGATTCGCTCTACTGGATCAACCGTTACGTGGAGCGGGCCGAGAACACCTCCCGGTTCCTCGAGGTGAGCGAGGCCATGGCCCTCGACTGCCCGCCCGGCAGCGCCGAACCCTGGCTGCCCCTGATCGACGCCAGCGGCGACCGCAAACTCTTCGACCGCCTCTGCCCCCAGCGCAGCCCCGAGGACGTGATCACCTTCCTGGTGCGGGAATCGGACAACCCCAGCAGCATCGTCAACTGCATCAGCAACGCCCGGGAGAACGCCCGCCAGATCCGGGAGGTGATCACCACCGAGATGTGGGAGCAGATCAACGGTCTGTACTGGACGATCCAGGAGGCGGACTTCTGGGAACAGCCCCCCCAGGAGCAGCTGCGGGAGATCCGCCGCGGCTGCCAGCTCTTCTACGGCATCACCGACGCCACCCTCAGCCGCGACCTGTCCTGGCAGTTCAGCCGGCTGGGAAGGCTGCTGGAGCGGGCCGACAAGACGACCCGCATCCTCGATGTGAAGTACTTCCTGCTGCTCCCCTCCCCCGAGGACGTGGGGGGCGTGCTCGACGAGCTGCAGTGGATCGCCCTGCTGCGCACGGCGGGCGCCTACCAGATGTTCCGCCAGACGCGGCAGCGGGCGATCACCCCCGAGGGGGTGGCCTCCTTCCTCCTGCTGGATCCGGTCTTTCCCCGGTCGGTGCGCTACTGCCTCGAGCGCATCAACGAGACGCTGCGGATCCTGCGGAGCAGCAACGTGCCGGGTCCGCCGGACGACCTCGAGTGCCTCAGCGGCCTGGTGCTGGCCCGCTGGAGCTTCACCCGCATCGAGGAACTGATCTCCAGCGGTCTGCACGAGGCGATCGACCACCTCCAGCAGGACCTCAACGGCCTGCACGACCTGATCGAGGAGCGTTACTTCAGCGTGCCCACCAACTCCAGCACCAGTCCCGAACCGGCATGCGCGCCCGCGTAATCCACACCCTCTCCTACCGCTACAGCGCGCCGATCCTCCTGGGCGGCCACCGCTTCTGTCTCAAGCCCCGCGGTCACGGCTTCCAGCGGCTGCTCCACTTCCAGCTCTCGATCACACCGGAGCCCTCCTGCCTCTACCCCCTGGTGGCGGCCAGCGGCGACGAGATCCTGCGGGCCCGCTTCGACGGCAGCACCGACGTGTTCCTGGTGCGGGCCGTGAGCGAGGTGGAGACCCAGCTGCCGCCCCCCCTGCCGGTGTGCCTCCAGGAGAACGACCCGCAGCTCCCCTATCCGGTGGGGCAGCTCAACGGTGATCTGCAGGGCGCCCTCGGCGGCTGGCTGCCGAACGGCCAGCACGACCCCGCCGCCGTGGACCTCGCCCTCGAGGCCCTGATGGGCAGCGATCAGAGGGCGCTCACCTTCCTCGAACAGCTGGTGCAGATCATCCAGGACCGGGTCAAGTACACCCAGCGCCACATCGGTCCGGCCTGGCCCTCGGGCCGCACGCTGCGGGAGCGGGTGGGCTCCTGCCGCGACCTGGCCATGCTCATGGTGGAGACCTGCCGCTGCGTGGGCCTGCCGGCCCGCTTCGTGAGCGGCTACCACCTGGTGGAGCCGAAGCCGGAGCGTTACGACCTCCATGCCTGGGCGGAGGTGTATCTGCCCGGCGCCGGCTGGCGGGGCTTCGACCCCAGCGGCGCCGGCGCCCTCGACGACCGGTACATCACCCTGGCCACCTCCTCCCGCCCGCCGCTCACCGCCGCGGTGACCGGCACCTTCTCCGGCCCGCCCGGCACCCGGAGCGAGATGCAGTGGAGCATCAGCGCCGATCTGCTGGAGGAGACCCACATCCGGGCCGATTCCCTCGAGGTGCTGCAGAGCTGATCCGCGCAGCTGTAGCGGATGGTGCAGCAGGAGGGAGCGGCAAGGAGCCAGGAAGGAGCACCATCCCCTGCGGGGGAAGTGCTCCGATCGCGACCGAACCCTCCATGACCACCACGAGCCCCACCCGCACCCCGCCCCCCGGCAGCGGCAGCGGCGGCGAGTCCCTGCTGGAGGCGATGCGCCGGCACCTCTTCTCCAGCCAGGCCAAATCCCCCAGCCTCGCCACCCGCCACGACCACTACCTGTGTCTGGCGCTGGCGGTGCGGGACCGGCTGCTGCACAACTGGGTCGACACCGCCGACATCTACACGCGCCAGCACGTGCGGACCGCCATCTATCTCTCGGCGGAATACCTGCTGGGTCCCCACCTGGAGAACAACCTGGTGAACCTGGGCCTGCACCGCGAAGCCGAGGAGGCCTGCGAGGCCCTCGGCATCCCGCTGGAGGAGCTCATCGCCGAGGAGCCCGAGCCGGGCCTGGGCAACGGCGGACTGGGGCGGCTCGCGGCCTGCTTCCAGGAATCGATGGCGTCCCTCGAGCTGCCGGCGATCGGCTACGGCATCCGTTACGAGTTCGGCATCTTCCGTCAGCAGATCGGTCCGGAGGGGCAGGTGGAGAGCACCGATCCGTGGCTGTCCCGCGGGAACCCCTGGGAGGTGATCCGGCCGGAGTGGAGCTACCCGGTCACCATCGGCGGGCAGACGGTGATCGGCGTCGCCTACGACACGCCGATCCTCGGCTACGGCGTGAACACCGCCAACACCCTGCGGCTGTGGTCGGCCCAGGCGCCGGAGTCCTTCGACTTCGCCTCCTTCAACGCCGGCGACTATCCCAAGGCCGTGCTCCAGAAGATGCGCTCGGAGACCCTCTCCAAGGTGCTCTATCCCAACGACGAGATGGAGCAGGGCAAGCGGCTGCGGCTCAGCCAGCAGATCTTCTTCGTCTCCTGCTCCCTGCAGGACATGTTCCGCATCCTCAAGGGGCAGGGGATGCGGGTCACCGAGTTCCACAGGAAGTTCGCCCTCCAGCTCAACGACACCCATCCCGCCATCGCCGTGGCGGAGCTGATGCGGCTGCTCGTCGACGAGCACGGCATCGGCTGGGACACCGCATGGGGCATCACCACCGCCTCGATCAGCTACACCAACCACACCCTGCTGCCGGAGGCCCTCGAGGCCTGGGGGCTGGAGCTGTTCCAGCAGCTCCTTCCCCGCCACCTGGAGATCATCTACGAGATCAACGCCCGCTTCCTGCGCACGGTGAGGATCCGCTTCCCCGGCCAGCCGGAACTGCTCGAGCGGCTCTCCCTCATCGAGGAGGGACCCCACCGGCGCGTGCGGATGGCCCATCTCGCCGTGGTGGGCAGCCATCGGGTGAACGGCGTGGCCGAACTGCACAGCTCGCTGCTGCGGGAGCGCCTCTTCGCCGACTTCGCCCGGCTGTGGCCCGAGCGCTTCACCAACATCACCAACGGGGTGACCCCGAGGCGCTGGCTGGCGGTGGCGAATCCGCCGCTGGCCTCCCTCCTCGACGACGCCATCGGCAGCGGCTGGCGGCGGGACCTCGACCAGCTCGAGCGCCTGGAACCGCTGATCGGCGATCCGGCCTTCCAGGAACGGTGGCGGCAGGTGCGGGAGAAGGCCAAGCAGCGCCTGGCCGCCACGATCCGCGAGGAGACGGGGGTGCTGGTGGATCCCGCCTCCCTCTTCGATGTGCAGGTGAAGCGGATCCACGAGTACAAGCGCCAGCACATGGCCGCCCTCCAGATCGTGGAGCGCTACCTGCGGATCCGCGCCGGCGAGGACCTGCCGCCGCGCACCGTGATCTTCGGCGGCAAGGCGGCCCCGGGCTACGCCATGGCCAAGCTGATCATCCGGCTGATCGTGGGCATCGCGGAGATCGTCAACATCGATCCCGCCATGGACGGCCGCCTGCGGGTGGTGTTCCTGCCCAACTTCAGCGTGAGCCTGGGCCAGCGCATCTATCCGGCGGTGGATCTCTCCGAGCAGATCTCCACGGCCGGCATGGAGGCCTCCGGCACCGGAAACATGAAGATGGCCCTCAACGGGGCCGTCACGATCGGCACCCTCGACGGCGCCAACATCGAGATCCGCGACCGGGTGGGTCACGAGAACTTCTTCCTCTTCGGCCACACCGCCGAGCAGCTCGACAGCCTCAACCGGAGCGGCTACCACCCGATGCCCTGGCTGGAGAACGATCCGCTGGCGCGGGAGGCGATCGACCTGATCGGCTCGGGCCATTTCAGCGAGGGCGACCGGGAGCTCTTCCATCCCCTGCTGGCCAACCTGTGCAACAGCGATCCGTTCCGTGTCATGGCCGATCTGTCCGACTACCGTCGTGCCCAGGACGAGGTGGATCAGGCTTGGCGCGAACAGGATCATCCCAAGACCCCGTGGCTGCGGATGTCGGTGCTCAACACCGCCCGCTGCGGGCACTTCAGCAGCGACCGCTCCATCCGCGAGTACGCGGAACGGATCTGGAACGTGGCGCCGGTGCCGGTGAGGGATCCGGCGCCCCTGCCCTGGAGCTGAGCCGGCGGCCATGATCGTGAGGGAGCCGGCGGTCCAGGCCGCCGAACGGCGCCTCGCCGCCGCCGGCATCCGCCTCACCCTCGGAGGGGAACCCACCTACGTTCCCCTGCTGCCGGAGGGGGCCGAGTGGAGCGTGAGCGCCGACGGCCCCACCAAGCTGCCGATGGCGCGCCGCCTCGCACGGGAGCTGCAGCTGCGGGTGTGGCCGAACAGCACCCTCCTGTACTGCCCCGGCAAGCGGTACGAGGGGGGGGTGAACCCCCGCTGGGCCCTGCGGCTGATC
>CAZVPB010000145.1:0-5647 GCA_964628165.1 uncultured Cyanobium sp. | reverse complement strand
CAGCAGCGCCAGGTGCGCGATCTGGAGATGGAGCAGATCGTGGAGCAGGGCCAGCTGGAGAGCTTCTGCCAGGTGGCGGTGGGGGACAACCTGGTGGAGATGCTCCAGGCCTCGGTTCTGGTGCGCGACGGGGTGATCGAGGCGATCGAGGGCGCTGGGTAAACTCCCGCCAGTCGTGCGGCTCTGATCCGTTGGCCACCCACGAAATCTTCATGCCCGCCCTCAGTTCCACCATGACGGAGGGCAAGATCGTGGAGTGGCTGAAGAAGCCCGGTGAGCGGGTCGAGCGGGGCGAGACCGTGCTCGTGGTGGAGTCCGACAAGGCCGACATGGACGTGGAGGCCTTCGAGGAAGGGTTCCTGGCCGCCGTGCTGATGGAGGCCGGCTCCACCGCTCCCGTGGGCGAGACGATCGGTCTCATCGTCGGCAGCGAGGCGGAGATCGCCGAGGCCCAGGCCCGATCCGCCGCCTCCGGCCCCGCCACCTCCGCCCCCGCCAAGGCCCCGGCGGCCCCCGCCCCCGCTGCCGCCAGTCCTGAGCCCGCCCCGGCGCCCACTCCGGCGCCGCCTGCGCCGGCACCCGCCGCCGCCCCACCGGCCGCGCCGGCCCCGGCCCCTGCCGCAGGCAGCGGCGGGGACGGCCGGGTGGTCGCCACCCCGCGGGCCCGCAAGCTGGCGAGCCGCTACAGCGTGGACCTCGCCACCCTGCGGGGCAGCGGCCCCCGCGGCCGCATCCAGGCCGAGGACGTGGAGCGGGCGGCGGGGCTTGCCGCGGCCGTGCCCCGGGTGGCGGAGGGAACCGCCCCCGCAGCCGCCGCCGCCGGGGCACCGGCCTCGGCTCCGGCCGCCGCCGCCGCTCCGGCCGGGCAGAGCTTCGGCGGGCCCGGCGAGACGGTGCCGTTCAACACCCTCCAGCAGGCGGTCGTTCGCAACATGAACGCCAGCCTGGCCATTCCCTGTTTCCACGTCGGCTACACGATCACCACCGATGCCCTCGATGCCTTCTACAAGGAGGTGAAGGGCAAGGGGGTCACGATGACGGCCCTGCTGGCCAAGGCGGTGGGCGTGGTGCTGGCGCGCCATCCCCAGGTGAATGCCGCCGCCAGCGAGGCGGGCATGTCCTATCCCACCGCCGTGAACGTGGCGGTGGCCGTGGCCATGGAGGACGGCGGGCTGATCACGCCGGTCCTGCCCGAGGCGGACCGCACCGACCTCTACACCCTCTCCCGCACCTGGGCCGACCTGGTGAGCCGGGCCCGCACCAAGCAGCTCAAGCCGGAGGAATACAGCACCGGCACCTTCACCCTCTCCAACCTGGGGATGTTCGGGGTGGACCGCTTCGATGCGATCCTGCCGCCGGGCACCGGAGCGATCCTGGCGGTGGCCGCTTCACGGCCCGCGGTGGTGGCCGGCAAGGACGGCTCGATCGCGGTGCGGCGCCAGATGCAGGTGAATCTCACCGCCGATCACCGCGTCATCTACGGCACCCATGCCGCCGCCTTCCTCAAGGATCTGGCCGAACTGATCGAAACCAGGCCCCAGAGCCTGGCGCTCTGAGGCCGCCGCGACGGTTTCCCGTTGGTCCCACCGCCCGAATCCCCGGTCTCCCAGCCTCCCGACCCCCCTCCCCATGCCAGAGGGACCGGCCCGCCTCCACCGGAGGATCTGCGGCTCTCCAGCTACGCCTTCGACCTGCCGGATGAGCGCATCGCCCAGCGGCCCGTCGAGCCGCGCCATGCGGCCCGCATGCTGGCGGTGGAACCGGGAGCCGGAGTCCGTCACCTGAGGGTGTGGGACCTGCAGCGGGAGCTGCGGCCGGAGGACCTCGTCGTGGTGAACGACACGCGGGTGCTGCATGCCCGGCTGGCGGCACGCCGGGCCAGCGGCGGGAACGTGGAGCTGCTCGTGCTGGAGCCCGCCGGGGGCGAGGGGGTCTGGCGCTGCCTGGCCCGTCCGGCGCGGCGTCTGGCGGAGGGGGAGCGGCTCAGGGTGGAGGCCGTGGAGGGCCCGCCCATGGAGGTGGAGATCACGGGCCGGGATGCCGAATCCGGCGGTTGCCTCGTCCGCTTTCCGGGGGCGCCGGGGGATGCGGAGGCGATCGAGCCGCTGCTGCGGCGCTACGGCAGCGTGCCCCTGCCGCCCTACATCCACGGCCAGGATCCCAGCGATGCGGACCGTTACCAGACCCGCTACGCACGCCGGCCGGGCTCCGCGGCGGCACCGACCGCGGGTCTGCATCTGAGCGACGAGCTTCTGGCGGCCCTGCGCGAACGGGGCATCCGGATGGCGACGGTGACGCTGCACGTGGGCCTCGGCACCTTCCGGCCGGTGGAGACGGAGGATCTTCGCCACCTCTCGCTCCACCGGGAGCGGGTGGAGCTGGGGGAGGAACTGGTGCAGGCGGTGGGGGACTGCCGGCGCCGCGGCGGCAGGGTGATCGCGGTGGGTACCACCAGCGTCCGCAGTCTGGAGGGGGTGGCGGCTTTGCAGGGGGGAGACCTGCGCCCCTTCTCCGGATCGGTGGATCTGGTGATCCAGCCCGGTTTCCGGTTCCGGGTGGTGGAGGGCCTCCTCACCAACTTCCACCTGCCCCGCAGCTCGCTGCTGCTGCTGGTGAGCGCCCTGATCGGCCGACAGCGGCTGCTCGATCTCTATGGAGAGGCGATCCGGAGGGAATACCGCTTCTTCTCCTACGGCGACGCCATGTGGATACCCCCGGCAGCGGTGCTGCCGGGGGCGAGGTGTTGATCAGGGAGGGCTGATCAGGCGGAGGCCAGGTTGGCGGCCACGAAGTCCCAGTTCACCAGCTTGTCGAGGAAGGTGCTGATGTAGTCGGGGCGGCGATTCTGATAATCGAGGTAGTAGGCGTGCTCCCACACGTCCATGGTGAGGAGTGCCTTCTGGCCATGGGCCAGGGGCAGATCGGCATTGGGGGTCTTGGTGACCTTGAGCTGGCCGTTCTCGAGGATGAGCCAGGCCCAGCCGCTGCCGAACTGGGTGGCCCCGGCGGTCTTGAAGGCCTCCACGAACTTCTCGAAGCTGCCGAAGTCGGCGTTGATCTTGTCGGCCAGGGCACCGCTGGGGGCGCCGCCGCCGCCGGGCTTCATGCACTGCCAGTAGAAGCTGTGGTTCCACACCTGGGCGGCATTGTTGAAGATGCCGGCCTTGTTTGCGTCACCGGCCACGGCGGTGATCACCTCCTCGAGGCTCTTGCCTTCCAGTTCGGAGCCCTCGATGGCCTTGTTGAGATTGGCCACGTAGGCGGCGTGATGCTTGCCGTGGTGAAACTCCAGGGTGCTGCGGGAGATATGGGGCTCGAGCGCGTCGAGGTCGTAGGGCAGCGCGGGCAGCTGATGAGCCATAAGAGGTGGAATCTTGCAATGGGTCGGATCGGAGCGGCCTGGAGCCGGCTCGGAAGGTGATCCTAACGATCACGCCGGAATGTGACGGATGTGACGGCCCTGATGGCGATCACTCCTCCACTTCGAGCAGTTCCACTTCGAAGATCAGCGTGGCGTCGGGCGGGATCACTCCACCCGCACCACGGGAGCCGTAGGCCAGCGCCGGCGGGACCACCAGCCTGCGCTTGCCGCCGACCCGCATGCCCGCCACGCCCTCGTCCCAGCCCTGGATCACCCGGCCGGCTCCGAGGGGAAAGCGGAAGGGCCCACGGCCGTAGCTGCTGTCGAATTCACGGCCGTTCTCGAGGGTGCCGCGGTAATTCACCGCGACGGTGCGGCCGGAGACGGCCTCGGCCCCCTCCCCCACCTCCAGGTCGGTGATCCGCAGCCCGCTCTCGGTGACCCGTTCGGTGGGAGCGATCAGTTCGCCGCCGAGCACCGAGGCGTCGGCAGCCATGGTGTCGGCGGTCGTGGTGTCGGCGGCCATGGTGAAGAGGGTGGGGTTGGGATCCTCGGGGTCCAGCTCCAGGGGGGCGGCCACCGCGGCTTGGACCGGCTCCGCGGCAGCGGCGGCGCTGGCGGGGGGGGCCGCCACCACGGTGGAGGGGGACACCAGCTGGCTCACCAGGGCCACCATCAGGCAGGCCAGGCAGATCGCGGAACTGATCAGGATGTCGCGCATGGCCGAAGCGGGTCTGGGGCGGATTCTGCCAGGGGCGATCTCAGGAACTCTTCTCGCCATCCCCGAGGCGCTGGCGCATCGTCTGCTCCAGCCGGTCGATCCTGCCGCGCAGTTCGTCGAGTTCGCGCTGCCGGGCCAGGCCGAGATCCCCCAGCAGCTGGTCGCGGTTGCGTTCCAGCTGCCGTTCCGCCTGTGCCTCGAGGCCAGGGGTCTCACCCCGCAACGCCTTCATCACGTCCTCCACCAGGGCGGAGGCATGGCTGGGATCGAGCTTGCCGCTCCGCACCCACTCCTGGGTGACGTAGCGGAGACGATCGGCCACCAGCGTGGTGGTGCCGAGGCCCCGCAGCAGGAGCATCTGAAGGAGGTTTCCCTGGTCCATGGCGATCGGTTCGTGACGAAGGCGAGCGGCGTGCGCCTTGCGGCGCCTTCCGAGACTGGCCCCAACTAGGGTCCCCCGCCATGGGCAATGACCGGCGTCGGCGCTGGATCCGATCGCTTTTGATCGCGACGGCCGCCGGGCTCGCGGCGGGCTTCGCCCTTCCCCCCAGGGGCTGGCCCTGGCTGTTGTGGCCGGCCCTGGCGGCGCTCTGGTCCCTGGCCGCAGGATCGTTGCGCCAGCCCGCCGCCCTCCGCTTCGCTCCCCCCTTCTCCTGGGGCCTGGCGGCGGTGCTGGTGAGCCATCTCTGGCTCCTGTGGCTCCACCCGCTCGACTGGATCGGGGTGCCCTCGCCCCTCAGCCTGCCGGTCTGCGTGGGTCTCTGGCTCCTCTGCGGAACGCTGGGGGGAGCTCTGGTGGGTCTGTGGGCGGTGGTGGTCGGCCGGCTCGATCCGCGGCGGCCCACCACCGCCCTGATCGGTGCGGCTGGCTGGGGACTGGCCGAGGTGGGACTGGCCAGGGGCCCCCTCTTCTGGCTCGGCCTCGGGGCCGCGGCGCTGCCGGGGGATCCCCCCCTGGCGGGGCTGGCGGCCCTCGGCGGGGCGGGGCTGGTGGCGGCCGTCCAGCTGCTGGCGGGCTGGGGACTGTGGAGGATCGCCGCGGATCCCCATGCCCGGGCCCTCCGGCTCGCCCTGCTGGGGGTTCTGCTCCTCGCTCTCCAGTTCAGCGGGGCCGCGGTCCTGGGCGCCGCAGGAGAAGACGAAGGGTCTGCGGAGACCATCGTGGTGCTCCAGCCCTCCATCCCCACCCGTCGGAAGTTCCTCCGCAGCGAGCAGCGTCGCCTCCTGGAGCGGCTCCGGGGCGGACTGAGGGAGGCTTCGGAACTCGGAGCCGTCAGCCTGCTGCTGCCGGAGGGGGCCCTGCCCCTCGGACAACCCCTGCCGGAGACGGCCCCGGTGGAGGTGCTGAGCGGCGGCTTCCGCTGGACCGGTGCCGAGCAGCGCAGCAGCATCCTCCGCTTCCCCCCCGGCGAACGGTTTCCGCGGGACTGGGTCGACAAGCACCGCGTCGTTCCCCTCGGCGAGTGGGTGCCGCTGGCCGGACTGGTCCGCTGGAGCGGTCTCTCCGCCGTCGGTGGCCTCGAGCCCGGCCCCTCCCCGCGCCTGCTTCGCCGCCCCTCGGTGCC
>CAZVPB010000144.1:0-5697 GCA_964628165.1 uncultured Cyanobium sp. | reverse complement strand
CCCCCCGCGGCCGCCGCGCCCTGGCCTACAGCGAACGGTACGCCATCGCCCAGGTGGCGGGCCTGGCCCACCGTGAGAAGCTGCCGGAGACCACGGCGGCCCTGCGCCAGTTCCTCCGAAGCTGGCCCGCCGCGGTGGCAGGCGGGTGGCTCTGCTTCGAGCACCTCGTGGCCGGCTGGGCGGCGGCGGTGGAACGGGCCAACGCCGATCTCGACCGCGACCGGGTGGGGGTGTTCTGGGCTCTGCTGTTCCTCTGTTCCCAGGGGCAGGTGGAACTGGAGCAGCAGGGGGGGCTGTTCGGGCCTCTGCAGCTGCGGAGCCTGGTCGACGCCACCGCTGCAGCCCCGGCGTCTCTGCAGGCGGACGGTGGGTCAGCTGCCTCGCCGGCTCGGGATCTGCTGGCGGCCTGAATCCCTTGCGTAGGCTTGCCGGATCGATTTCTGGGAGGCCGACGCCATGAAGGCGATGATCCTGGCGGCGGGCAAGGGCACCCGGGTGCGGCCGATCACCCACACCACACCCAAGCCCATGATTCCGATCCTGCAGAAGCCGGTGATGGAGTTCCTGATCGAGCTTCTGCGGCAGCACGGCTTCGACGAGATCATGGTGAACGTCTCCCATCTGGCCGAGGAGATCGAAAACTATTTCCGCGACGGACAGCGCTTCGGCGTGCAGATCGCCTACAGCTTCGAAGGGCGGATCGAGGATGGTGAACTGATCGGTGATGCACTCGGTTCCGCCGGAGGTCTGAAGAAGATCCAGGATTTCCAGCCGTTCTTCGACGACACCTTCGTGGTGCTGTGCGGTGATGCTCTGATCGATCTCGACATCACCTCCGCCATCCGCCGGCACCGGGAACTCGGGGCCATGGCCAGTCTCATCACCAAGCGGGTCTCCCCCGAGCAGGTGAGCAGCTACGGGGTGGTGGTGACCGACGAGTCCGGCAAAGTCCGCTCCTTCCAGGAGAAACCCACGGTGGAGGAAGCGGCAAGCGACATGATCAACACGGGTATCTACATCTTCGAGCCTGAAGTTCTCGACTTCATTCCCAGCGGACAGCCCTTCGACATCGGCTCCGACCTCTTCCCCAAGCTCGTGGAGGCGGGTGCTCCCTTCTACGCCCTGCCCATGGAGTTCGAATGGGTGGACATCGGCAAGGTGCCGGACTACTGGCAGGCGATCCGCAGTGTGCTGCTCGGTCATGTGCGGCAGGTTCAGATCCCCGGCGTGGAGATCCGGCCGGGCATCCATGTGGGCCTGAACGTCGCGGCCGACTGGGACCGCATCCATGTGGAAGGGCCGATCTATGTGGGCGGGATGACGAAGATCGAGAACGGGGCCACCATCATCGGACCCGCCATGATCGGGCCCAGCTGTCACATCTGCGAGGGCGCAACGATCGACAATTCGATCATCTTCGATTATTCCCGCATCGGCCCGGGCGTGCGCCTGGTGGAGAAGCTGGTGTTCGGCACCTACTGCGTCGACCGCAACGGCGACCACTTCGACCTCCAGGAGGCCGCCCTCGACTGGCTCATCACCGACGCCCGCCGTCAGGACGTCGTGTCCCCCTCACCCCAGCAGAAGGCCATGGCCGAGCTTCTCGGCAGCGACCTGGCCCTCCCCCAGAGACGCGGCGGCTGATTCGAGCGGGGCCACCCCGGCCCGCCGCAGGACCTCGGGAATGCGTTCCTCCGCCTTCACCGCCATCAGGTGCACTCCCTGGGCGATCTCCCGGTAGGCGGCCACCTGCTCCGCCGCGATCGAGATGCCCTCCGAGGCGGGATCGGCGGCGGCGCCGAGGCGCTCGATGATGCCGTCGGGAATGCGGGCGCCCGGCACCACCCGATTGATGAACGCGGCATTGCGGGCCGACTTGAGCAGGAACACGCCGGCCAGCACCGGCAGGCCCAGGGGACCGCTGATCTCCCCCACAAAGCGGCGCAGGGCCTCGGGATCCATCACCATCTGGGTCTGGAGGAAGCGGGCGCCTGCGGCATGCTTGCGGCGCACCCGCAGGGCCAGCGACGAGAAGCTGGGGGACTGGGGATCGGCCGCGGCCCCGGGAAACAGGTCGGTGGGACCGTCGGGAAGGTCCCCCTTCACGGGGTCGCGGCCCGCGTTCAGGCTCTGCACCAGCTTGAGCAGACGCACCGATTCGAGTTCGTTGACGGGCCGCGCCCCGGGCTGATCCCCCACCCGCACGGGGTCTCCGGTGAGGCAGAGGACCTGGCGCAGGCCGAGGGCATGGGCACCGAGCAGGTCCGCCTGCAGGGCGATCCGGTTGCGGTCGCGGCAGGTCACCTGCAGCACCGGTTCGATGCCCGCCTCCAGCAGCAGCCGGCACACCGCCAGGCTGCTCATCCGCATCACGGCGCGGCTGCCGTCGGTGACGTTGACGGCGTGGACCAGCCCCCGCAGGCCAGCCGCCGCCTGCAGGGTGCGACGCACCTCGGCCCCCCTGGGCGGGGTGACCTCGGCGGTGACCGCGAAGCATCCCTGCGCCAGCGCCTGTTGCAGCAGCACACGCCTTCCGCAGCAGGGGCCATCATGCTGCAGGACCCGCCTAGGATGATTGTTCACCTCGCTGCGGGGGGCCGGTGCGGAACGATCTCTCCGAGCGGGAACTTGAGATCATCGAACTGGTGGCCCGCGGTCTCACCAATCAGGAGATCGCAGCGGAGCTGACCATCAGCAAGCGCACCGTGGACAACCACGTGAGCAACATCTTCACCAAGACCGGCGCCAAGAACCGGGTGGCCCTGCTCAACTGGGCCATGGACCACGGCAAGATCTGCCGGGACGGGTTCAACTGCTGCTCGATCGAACCGGGTACCGCCGGGGCCGGTCTCGCCGGACCGTAGCTCGGCGCCCCGCCTCAGGCCTGGCCGCCGGCGTCGTCCTGATAGGGCCACAGTTCCTCCCGGGCCTCCCTCCTCCAGCTCCGGAAGGGGGTGCGGGCCAGCGCCGCATTGCTCAGTTCATGACGGCCGGTGATCTCCCGCACGCACCAGCCGGGCACCTCCAGGGGCTGGGCGGCATCCGCCAGTTCCACCTCCGCCACCACCAGGGGGGCGTTGGCGTCCTCGAAGACGTCCAGAATCCAGTCGCCTCCAGCCAGATCGAGTCCGTAGCGCCACTTGTCGAGCTGCCGCGGGGTGAGAGAGAGCAGGGCCTCCCCGTCGCCGACCGGGATCGGATAGTCGAATTCGAGCCGGGCCAGCGAGGCGGCGGGTTCGCCGGGGGGCGTGGCCTTGAGGGTGAGCCAGGCGGCTCCGGGCTCGGGAGGCTCCGGCAGGCGTGTCCGGACCCGCACGATCAGGCCGTCAGCGGCCTCCACCAGATAGCCCTGGCGCAGGCGGGCCCGCCAGCGGACATGCTCCCGCCAGGCGTCGCCGAGCACGAGGAATCGTCGTTCGATCTCCAGCGCCAGGGGCCCCCTCCTGCCGCGGCGGCGGCATCGATGCACCCCTCAATTCTGGGAGGGGATCGAGCCGGTGAGATCCCCCGCCCAGTGCAGCTTGTGGGTGAGGGTGCGGTAGTAGGAGGGGCTCTGCTCCAGCACCACGAAGAGGGCCTCGTGGGGCCCCCGCTGAATGGTGCAGCTCTCGCCGGGTTCGACCAGCGTGGCGGGTTCTCCGTCCTTCCACAGCCGCACCCGGCGGCCGGCGGCCCCCAGCGGCCATACCGTCAGGCGTGAGCGGGGCGGCACCACCACGGCCCGGCTGGAGAGGCTCATCGGGCAGATGGGGATGACGACGATCGCCTCCATGCCGGGATGGACGATGGGACCTCCCGCAGCCATGGCATAGCCGGTGGATCCGGTGGGGGTGGCGATGATCAGGCCGTCGCCGCGCACCTGATCCACCACCTCGCCATCGATCTCGAGTTCCAGCAGGCAGGTGGGAAAGATCTCGTCGAGGCAGGGCCGCAGGTAGACGTCGTTGAGGGCGTGGTGGAGGATCTCCTCGGGACCTTCCCCACGGTCGATGCGCACCTCCAGCATCATCCGCTGCTCGAGGGCGAAGCGGTCCTCCTGCAGCCGCTGCCAGAGGTGATCCTGGCAGCTCTCCTCATGGGAAAGCCGCAGCAGGGCGGGGTCATGGGTGAGGAATCCCAGGTTGCCGCCGACGTTGAAGCTCAGGATCGGCACCCCATGGGCGGCCAGATGACGGGCGGCACCGAGGACGGTTCCATCCCCCCCCAGAACGATCGCCAGGTCAGGGAGGTTCGCTTCGGTGGCCAGGAGGCCGGGGAAGGGGTTGATGCCGGGGCCGCTGGAGGCGAGCACGGCCTCGGCGCCATGGCGGGCCAGATCCTCGCGGCAGAGCACGGCCTGCTGATGCGCCGCCCGGCTGCCGCTGCGGCAGATCAGCCACACCCTCTCGAGCCGCATGGGCGGAGAATGCCTACCAGCGCAGCAGGTTGAACCGCTCCATGTCGACGGTGTCGCGGTTGCGGTAGAGGGAGAGCAGGATGGCGAGCCCCACGGCGGCTTCCGCCGCGGCGACGGTGATCACGAACACCGCGAAGACCTGGCCCCGGATCAGCTGGCCGTCGAGATAGGAGGCGAAGGCCATCAGATTGATGTTGACGGCGTTGAGCATCAGCTCGATGCTCATGAGCACCCGCACCGCGTTGCGGCTGTTGATCAATCCCCACACCCCGGTGCAGAAGAGCACCGCCGCCAGAGTGAGATAGGCCTGGAGGGGAACGGGTGAAGCGAGGGCCTCGGGAATCATGACCTGGTCTCCGGTGCGGGGGTCTCGATGAGGAGGGGGGTGCGGGTCTTCTCCAGGAGACCCTGGTCGGCCGGCTCGCCGGTGATCACATCGGTGCTGAAGACATCTCTCCGGGCAAGCACGATGGCGCCGATCATCGCCATGAGCAGCAGCACGGAGGCCAGCTCGAAGGGGAGAAGGTAATCGCTGAAGAAGTGCTCGCCGATCCTCACGGTGGCCTCCTCTCCCACCGGCACCGGACCGGGCAGGGCCCAGGGGGTGATGAAGGCGACCCTGAGGAGCAGCAGGAACAGCCCGCCGCAGACGGCGGCGGAGAGAAGCCTGCGGATCATCAGCCCCTCGATGGCGGCGAGGGATTCCTTCTTGTTCACGAGCATGATCGCGAACAGAATCAGCACGTTGACCGCCCCCACGTAGACGAGGACCTGGGCAGCGGCGACGAAGCTGGCGTTGAGCAGCAGGTAGAGACCGGCGACGGAGAGAAAGACCCCCCCGAGCAGGAAGGCGGAGTAGACGATGTTCGGCAGCAGGACGACTCCGACGGCACCGGCCGCGATGGCGGCGGAGAGCACGAGGAAGCAGATCTGCTGGGTGACGCTGGCGATGGTCATGAAGGATCTCCCGCCTCGCCGGCGGTGGCTTCGGCCGGCAGTCTGCCTGCCCGGGGCTCCGTTGCGGGCACGCCGTGGGGATCGATCGCCCCCTTCGGCAGGTAGCCCAGCTCCCTCAGGGGCACCACGGAGGGGTCGGTGGTGACGCTGGTGGGCAGGCGACCCAGGGCGACGTTGTCGTAGTTGAGGCTGTGGCGGTCGAAGGCCGCCAGTTCGTACTCCTCGGTCATCGAGAGGCAGTTGGTGGGGCAGTACTCCACGCAGTTGCCGCAGAAGATGCACACCCCGAAGTCGATCGAGTAGTTGCGCAGCTCCTTCTTCTTGGTGGCCTTGTTCATCACCCA
>CAZVPB010000143.1:0-5780 GCA_964628165.1 uncultured Cyanobium sp. | reverse complement strand
GGCGGCGGCGGCCACGATCCCCGCCTCCCGCAGGGTGTAGGCGCGGGTGGTGCGGCTCGGCCCGGGGAACAGCTGGCCGATCTGCTTGAGGAGGGCGAGCAGCGGCGTGAAGGGGGCGAAGCTCACGATCAGGTGTCGCTCGGCCATGCCCGCCAGGTGGCGCACCATCGCCTCGGCGGCCTCCTGGGGGTAGTGGATGAACACGTCGAGGCACACCACCGTGTCGTAGCGGCCGGAAAGGCTCTCCAGATCGGACACGCCGAAGCGCAGCTTGTCCTTCGGGATGCCCGCCTCCGCCGCCCGGCGCGACGCCTCGGTCACCATCGCCGCCGAGAGATCGCTGGCGTCCACCGAGGCGGCCCCCAGCCCGGCCAGGGGGATGGCGAGGCTGCCCACGCCGCAGCCGGCGTCGCAGAAGCTGCGGGCCTCCAGATGTCCCTGCTCCTGCAACCAGGCGAGCACCTCGTCGACGGTCTTCTGGTGGCCGATGCGGATGTTGCGCTGAACGTTGTTGACCTCCCCGCTGTCGCTGTAGATGCGGTTCCAGCGCTCGAAGCCGGTGGTCTCGAAGTACTGGCGCACCTCGGCCTTCTCGGCCTGGAGGTCGGGGGTCATCACGGCCGCTGCGGGAAGGGGCGGATCCTAGGGAGTGCCCTCCGCACCGCCATCGGCCCGCCGCCAGCCGAGGCCTGCGGTGTCCTCGCGCCAGCGCAGGCAGCTGTCCAGCGGCCTGCCGAGAAGCAGCTCCTCCACCGGCCGTTCCTCCCCGAGCACCCGGCGCGGCAGCACCGTGGCGGCGGCGATGGCCCGGCCCGGCTCCCCGCTCCAGCGGGCCAGCCGCACCGCCCCCTCCAGCAGCGGCAGCGTCACCCCGGCAAGGGTGCCGTCCTCGAGCCGGCAGCTGCCGTCCTGCACGATCAGCAGCCGCTCGTCCCAGCGGTGCTTTCCCTCCCCCAGTCCGTAGGGGGCCAGAGCGTCGCTCACCAGCACCACCCGTTCCGGCGCCAGGCGCTGCAGCAGCACCGCCATGGTGGGCTGCACGTGGACCCCGTCGGCGATCAGTCCCATCGCCACGTCACCGCGCAGGGCCGCCGCCGCCACCGGTCCCGGCGCCCGGCGGTGCATGTCGGGCATGGCATTGAAGGTGTGGGTGAGCATCGTCACGCCGGACTCGAACGCCTCCTCCGCCTGGGTCTCGGTGGCGGCGGAGTGGCCGAGGCAGACCACCACCCCCCGCCGCCGCAGTTCGGCGATCACCTCCGCCGCCCCCGGCCGCTCCGGCGCCAGGGTCATCAGGGCCACGTCGGCGGCCGGTTCGCCGTCCTCCGCCGGGACGGCGCCGCAGCGGAAACCGCCGATGCGCTCGGTGAGCGCCGCCAGGCCGGGCTCGCAGAGGTGGGCCTGCGGATGGGCGCCGCGCCGTTCCGGTGCCAGGAACGGCCCCTCCAGGTGAGCCCCCAGCAGGCGGCAGCGGCCGGGGCGATGCCGCCTGCGGGCCTCCGCCAGCACCCTCAGCGCCCGGCGCAGCGGGGCGACGCCGCAGGTCACCAGCGTCGGACAGATCGCCTCCACCCCATCCCGCCAGAGCAGCTCCAGCAGTTCCTCCAGGCGGGGCAGGTCGTCGGGCTGAAGTTCCGGGAAGGCCAGGCCCAGGCCGCCGTTGATCTGCAGATCCACCCCCATCGGGCTGAGCCAGTCGCCGTGCCAGTCCTCACCGGCGGCGGCGCTGCCGGCGGGAGTGGGCTGGAGCCGGCGGATCCTGCCCTCCCCGTCGATCCCCACCCGCCAGCGGCGGTTCCTGCGGTGCGTGCACACCGAGGCCTCCGCCAGGCGGACGTTGACGAGCCAGCGCATCGGGCGAAGGAACGGGACAATGCCATCCTCTCCGCCCCGTGCCCCTTGGATCCGGTCCCCTCCGCCGCCCCGGTCCCGTCCGCCAGCGGGACGGAGACCCCGCCGGTGGCGGTGGTGATGGGCAGCGATTCCGATCTGCCCACGATGCAGCCGGCGGTGGAGGTGCTCGAGGGCCTCGGGGTGGCCTGCGAGGTGCGGGTGCTCTCCGCCCACCGCACACCGCTGGAGATGGTGCGCTTCGCGGAAGGGGCGGCGGAGCGGGGCCTGAGGGTGATCATCGCCGGCGCCGGCGGCGCCGCCCACCTGCCCGGCATGGTGGCCTCGCTCACCACCCTGCCGGTGATCGGGGTGCCGGTGATCAGCCGGGCCCTCTCGGGGGTCGACTCGCTCCACTCGATCGTGCAGATGCCCGCCGGCATCCCGGTCGCCACCGTGGCGATCGGCAACGGCACCAATGCCGGCCTGCTGGCGGCCCAGATCCTCGCCCTGGCCGATGCGGCCCTGGCGGAGCGGCTGGCGGCCCACCGCCGCTCCCTGCACGACCAGGTGGTCGCCAAGGACGCCCGGCTCCGGCAGATCGGCAGCGCCGCCTACCTGGCCGCCATGGGGACATGAGGATGCTCCAGCCCTTCCTGCTGCCGAGCTGGCTGCGGTTCGGCCTCGCCCTGCCGCTGCTGGTGCTCAACGTGTGGGTGCTGCGGCAGGTTCTGGTGCCGCTTGCCCCGTTCCCGGCCCTCTTCCTCACCGCGGCCCTGTTCGCGTTCCTGCTGGACATCCCCTGCCGGGGACTGATCCGTCAGGGGATGCCGCGGCCGGTGGCCCTGCTGGTGGTGCTGGGCCTGAGCGGCGCCCTCGTGGCCCTCGCCGCCATCTGGCTGGTGCCCCGGCTGGTGGAGCAGCTCGGTGAGCTGGTCGCCGCCCTGCCGAGCTGGCTGGCCCAGGGAGAGGATCTGCTGGCCGGTCTCCAGGACTGGGCCCGTGCCCATGGTCTGCCGGATCAGTTCGGGGACCTCAGCAGCGACCTGATCACCCGGGCCGGCAAGATCGCCACGAAGATCAGCCAGCGGCTGCTGGGAATCCTGGGGGCCACCCTCGCCGTCACGGTGAACGTGGTGATCGTGGTGGTGCTCTCCCTCTTCCTGCTCCAGGGCGGTGAGCGCATCGCCAGGGGCCTGGCGCTCTGGCTGCCCCCGGGGGTGCGGGGGCTGGTGACCGACACCCTCTACCGCACCTTCCGCGGCTACTTCGGCGGCCAGGTGGTGCTGGCCCTGATCCTCAGCGGCCTGGAGATGCTCGTGTTCACCCTGCTGGGGATCCCCTACGGGGTGCTGTTCGCGGTGGCGATCGGCTTCACCACCCTCATCCCCTATGCCAGCTCCCTCACGATCGTGCTGGTCAGCACGCTCCTGGCCCTCGACGATCCCCGTCAGGGACTGGAGCTGCTGCTGGTGGCGATCACCATCGGCCAGGTGGTGGATCAGGGCATCCAGCCCCGGCTCATGGGCAGCATCGTGGGCCTGCAGCCGGCCTGGCTGCTCATCGCCCTGCCGATCGGCGCCCGGCTGGGCGGGCTGCTGGGCCTCGGTGAACTGCTCGGACTGATCCTGGCGGTGCCGGTGGCCAGCTGCACCAAGACCTTCCTCGATGCCTGGGCGCAACGGCTGCGCGCCGCCGAGGCCCCCCTGCTCACTCCTGCGGCGGAGGAGGGATGATCCCGGACGACTCGAGGTGGGCGATCACCTGGGCGACGGAGTCCTCCAGGCTCTGGGTGCCGGTGTCCACCCGCAGCTCGGGATTCTCGGGCTCCTCGTAGGGGCTGGAGATGCCGGTGAACTCCGGAATCTCGCCGGAGCGGGCGCGGGCGTAGAGCCCCTTGGTGTCGCGGCTCTCACACACCGCCAGGTCGGCGGCGCAGTGGATCTCGTGGAAATCGCCCGGCTCCACCAGCGCCCGGGCCCGGTGGCGGTCGGCCCGGAAGGGCGACACGAAGGCGGTGAGCACCACCACGCCGGCATCGAGGAAGAGCTTGGCCACCTCGCCGATGCGGCGGATGTTCTCCACCCGGTCCTCGTCGGAGAAGCCCAGGTCGCTGCAGAGGCCGTGGCGGATGTTGTCGCCGTCGAGCACATAGCAGGAGAGTCCCTGCTCGAAGAGGGCGGAGTTGACGGCATTCGCCAGGGTGCTCTTGCCCGCCCCCGAGAGGCCGGTGAACCACAGGATGGCGCTGCGGTGGCCGTGCTGATGGGCCCGGGCGGCGCGGGTCACGGTGGAGTGGTGCCACACGATGTTGGTGGCGCGGGAAGCGGGCGTGGTGGACATGGGGGAGGGCGGGGGTCGCCATTCTCCCTGCCGCTCAGAGGCTCCTCAGCACCAGCGACGCGCCCATCACCAGCGCCAGGCCTTCGAAGGCGCGCTTCACCAGCCTGCTGCCGCGGGCGATGGCCAGATGGGCCCCCAGGTACCCCCCCGCCACCGAACCCAGCAGCAGCATGGGCAGCCAGTCCCAGGCGATCCGGCCGCCGGCGGCGAGGGTGACGGCGCCGGCGCCGTTCCAGAACAGCCCCACCAGCACCAGGGTGGTGGCCACGGCGCGGCCGTAATCGAGGCCGAACCAGCCCACCAGCCACATCGTCACGAACAGCCCCGTGCCGGAGGTGAGGGAACCGTTGAGCAGACCGATGGCGAAGAGCCCGCCGCCGCCGAGGGCCAGCCGGCGGCCGTCCGGCTGCCGGTCCGCCGCCGCCGTGCCCAGCGACGGCCGCGCGATCGAATAGAGCCCCAGCCCGATCGTGAGCGCCCCCAGCAGCAGGGTGCTGAGGCGCGGTGGCAGGGACAGCACGAGCCGCGCACCGATCACCACCCCCGGCAGCCCGCAGGCCAGCACGAAGGCCGCCAGGGCTGGATCCAGCGAGCCTCCGCGGGCGTGACGCAGGGTGGCGCCGACGCCGAGCGCCACGCTCGCCACCTTGTGGGTGGCGAGGGCCACGGGGAAGGGCAGGCCCAGCAGGATCAGCACCGGCAGCTGCACCAGGCCCGCCCCACCGCCGGCCAGGGCCGAGAGCAGGTTGGCCGCCAGGGCGGCCGCGAACAGCCCCAGCTGCAGGAGGGGATCGTGCACCGCCCTCAGCCGCCGGCCCGTTTCGGGCGGAAGCCCTCCCGCTCCAGGGCCGCCAGCGCGGCGGCCACCTGGTCGCCCTGCAGCTCGATCGCCCCCTCCTTCCAGGTGCCGCCGGTGCCGCAGGCCGCCTTGAGACGTTTCAGCAGGATCTTCACCTCCGGTTCGGGGATCTCCAGTCCGGTGATCTCCGTCACCGTCCTGCCCCCCTTGCCGGCCCGGGTGCGCTGCACCCGCACCCGCTGCCGGTCGCGGGGCGCGGCGGCCGCGGCGCCGGGCCGCTGCAGGGGGCCGCCGCCGGGGCGGGGATCCCCGAATTCCCGCCAGCCTCCGGTGGGCATCCCCCCCTCTCCCGCGATGAGGCTCATCGTGGCAGCCCCGCCGCGCCGCGGCCCGGCCCGGGCCCCTGCCTACGCTGGCCCCAGCACAGCCTCCCGCCGGTGACCTCCTCCGCCACAGCCACCGCCGGCTCCGCCGGGCCCGACCCCGCCGCCCTGCAGCCGGCCGCCCGTCCGGACGCGCTCGGCCGCTTCGGCCCCTTCGGCGGCCAGTACGTGCCCGAAACCCTGATGCCGGCCCTGGCCGAACTCGAGCGGGAGGCGGCGGCGGCCTGGGCCGACCCGGCCTTCACCGGGCGGCTCAACCACCTGCTGCGCACCTACGTGGGCCGTCCCACGCCCCTCTACGAGGCGGAGCGCCTCTCGGAGCACTACCGCCGGGCCGACGGGGGTCCGCGCATCTGGCTCAAGCGGGAGGACCTCAACCACACCGGCGCCCACAAGATCAACAACGCCCTCGGCCAGGCGCTGCT
>CAZVPB010000142.1:0-5784 GCA_964628165.1 uncultured Cyanobium sp. | reverse complement strand
GAGCAGCTGGCCGGGATTCCCTGCGGCGTCTTCTACGCCAGTGAGTTCCGTTACGCCCCGCCCCCCCTGGCCCCCGACACCCTGACGATCGGGGTGACCCAGTCGGGCGAGACCGCCGACACGCTCGCGGCCCTGCTGATGGAGCAGGACCGGCGCGGGGGAATCGCGGACCCCGCCTACGCCCCCCGGCTGCTGGGCATCACCAACCGGCCCGAGAGTTCCCTCGGCCGGGTGGTGAGCCATGTGCTCGACATCGGCGCCGGCATCGAGGTGGGGGTGGCGGCCACGAAGACCTTCCTCGGCCAGCTGCTGGCCTTCTACGGGCTGGCGCTGGCCTTCGCCGAACGCCGGCTGGGCACGCCCCGGGCCCCGGCCCTCTGCGAACCGGCACGGCTTCGCTCCCTGGTGGAGGGCCTCCGGGGCATGCCCCACCTGCTGCAGGAGCTGGTGGCGGACCATGACGGGCGCTGCGCCGAGCTGGCCCATCTCTTCGCGGAGACCCACGACGTGATCTTCCTCGGCCGCGGCATCAACTACCCGATCGCGATGGAGGGGGCCCTCAAGCTCAAGGAGATCAGCTACATCCACGCCGAGGGTTATCCGGCCGGCGAGATGAAGCATGGCCCCATCGCCCTGCTCGACGCCCATGTTCCGGTGGTCTCGATCGCGGTGCCCGGCACCGTCTTCGACAAGGTGCTCTCCAATGCCCAGGAGGCGAAGGCCCGCGATGCCCGGCTCATCGGCGTGGCCCCCGACTGCCCCGACACCGAGCTGTTCGACACGCTGCTGCCCCTGCCGGAGGTGGATGAACTGCTCAGCCCGCTGCTGAGCGTGATCCCGATGCAGCTGCTCAGCTACCACATCGCCGCCCACCGCGGGCTCGACGTCGATCAGCCCCGCAATCTGGCCAAGAGCGTCACGGTGGAGTGATCGCCTCCAGGGCGCGGCGGGCCGCCTGCTGTTCCGCCTCGCGGCGGGACCCGCCCCATCCCTCGCCCCGCACCGGGCCCTTGTCGTCGCAGGAGGCCTGGATCAGCACCCGGCAGTGGAAGCGCCTCGGATCCCCATGGACACGGCTGCGTTCCTCGCAGCGGTAGCGGGGCAGCCCCCGGCCCTGGCCCTGGCTCCATTCCTGCAGCGCCGACTTCCAGTTGTGGCGGTGCGGATCCGCCAGCAGCTCGTCCGCCGCCCCGCGCCAGGGCGGCCCCAGCCAGGTCTTCACCGCCTCGAGTCCGCCCCGGGGTCCGCCCCAGGCCTCGTAGATCCCGCCGGCCAGGGCCTCGCAGGTCTCCGCCAGCACCGTGGCCCTCCCCGCCCGGTCCCGGACGGCGGGGCTGCCCAGATGGAGCATCTCGATCAGGCCGCACCTCTCCGCCTGCCCCGCCAGCCACCGGTCGCTCACGAGCTGGGCGCGGAGCCCGGAGTGGCGGCCCACGTCGAGCTCGGGATGGGCGGCCTGCAGCACCTCCGCCGCCGCCAGCCGCAGCACCGCGTCACCGAGGAATTCCAGCCGTTCGTGGTTCACGGCCAGGCCGGCGGAGGTGTGGCTGAGGGCCTCCTCGACCGGTGCCAGGGCGGCGGCGGTGTCCCCCGGGCCGCCGTCGGCGAGGGGGTCCACCCCGAGGCGCCGGAGGAAGGACACGAGCTGCCGCCGACGCTGGGGGTTCATGGGGGGAAAGCAGGACGTAAGCCGGGTTCTGTTCACCACGTCCGGGCGGCCGGAGGCCGCCGGGGACGGGGGGTGATCATCTGTCTGGGACCGCCGTTGCCGGCGGCCTCGAGCGGCGCATCGGGGCGGGACGGGAAGATGGCCAACCCTTGTCCCTGGGCCTTGCTCCCGGCCGGGGTTTACCGAGCCAGCACCTCTCGATGCTGCTGGTGCGCTCTTACCGCACCCTTGCACCCTTGCCTGTGCTGCCGGGCGGACCCGGCGCCATCGGCGGTGTGTTTCTGTGGCACTTTCCTCACGGTCACCCGCACTGGGCGTTACCCAGCAGGCCTGGCCATCGGGGAGCCCGGACTTTCCTCAACCGGCCACGCTGACGGTCCGAAGACCGACGCCGTGCCGATCGCGATCACCTCGCCTCCTTTCCGGAACGCAGTCTAGGAGGTGCCGCCGACGGGGCCGGAGGGGGTCAGCAGGGCGGCGTCCCCGCGGCCGTAGCGGTCCTCGAACCGCACGATGTCGTCCTCCTCGAGGTAGGCGCCGCTCTGCACCTCGATCAGCACGACGGGGATCTTGCCGGGATTGCTGAGGCGGTGCCGGGTGCCGAGGGGGATGTAGGTGCTCTCGTTCTCCCCGAGCAGTTCCTCGGTGCCGTCCTTCTCCACCCGGGCGGTGCCCTTCACCACAACCCAGTGCTCGGCGCGGTGATGGTGCATCTGCAGCGAGAGGCTGGCCCCGGGTTTCACCTCGAGCCGCTTCACCTGCCAGCGGTCCCCCTCGACCACGCCGTCGTAATGCCCCCAGGGTCGGTAGATGCGGCGGTGGGCGCGGCTCTCGGGGGCCCCGGCATGCACGAGACGGCCCACCACCTCCTTCACCTCCTGGGCCCGGTCGCGATGGGCCACCAGCACCACATCGTCGGTTTCCACCACCACCAGGTCCTCCACCCCCAGCCCCACCACGAGGCGGTGCTCGCTGCGCAGGTAGCAGTTGCGCGCGTCCTGGCTGATCACCCGGCCCCGCACGACGTTGCCGTGGCGGTCCCGGTCGGAGGTCTCCCAGAGGGAGCTCCAGCTGCCCACGTCGCTCCAGCCGGCATCGAGGGCCAGAACCGCACCGCGGTCGGTCTTCTCCATCACCGCCACGTCGAGGGCCACGTTCGGGCAGCCGGCGAAGGCCTCCCGGTCGAGGCGCAGGAAGTCGAGATCGGCGGCGTCGTGCTCCAGGGCACCCCGGCAGGCGCTCACCACCTCGGGAGCCAGCCGTTCGAGTTCGGCCAGGATGGCGCTGGCCCGGAAGAGGAACATGCCGCTGTTCCAGGTGAACCGTCCGCTGGCCAGGAAGGCCTCGGCGGTGGCCCGGTCCGGCTTCTCCACGAACCGCTGGATCGGCAGCGGCTGGGAGCCCTGCGCCGGCAGGGGCTCGCCCGACTCGATGTAGCCGTAGCCGGTCTCCGGAGCGGTGGGGACGATCCCGAAGGTCACCAGGCGGCCTTCCCCGGCGGCCGCGAGGCCCGCCTCCACCGTGGCCCGGAACCGGGCGGCCTGGCGGATGACGTGGTCGGCGGCGAGCACCAGCAGCAGCGGATCCTCCCCCTTGGCCGTGGCGTGGAGCGCCGCCACCGCCACGGCGGGGGCGGTGTTGCGGCCCATCGGTTCCAGCAGGATCGCGGCCGGGTCCACGCCGATCTGGCGGAGCTGCTCCGCCACGATGAAACGGTGGTCCTCGTTGCAGAGCACCAGCGGTGCGGCCAGGTGCGGCAGCCCCCTCAGCCGCTGCAGCGTCTGCTGGAGGAGCGTTTCCTCGGTGGTGCCCGCCAGGGGCCAGTACTGCTTCGGGTAGCTGGCGCGGGACAGGGGCCAGAGGCGGGTGCCGGTCCCACCGCAGAGGATCACCGGTACGAGGGGGGGGTGGGCCATGGCCGCGGAACCGGGGGAGCCTTCGGGGTTGCGTCATTCAACCGGAATCCGTCCGACCCCGGAGTGCCGGGCGGCTCAGAGATCCAGCAGGCCGGGGGGCGGGGTGATGCCGAGCCATCCGGCTTCCGGGTGCACCTCGGGCACGATCGGCGTCACGAACGGGACGAGCACCCGCCGGCCAGGCCCCTCTCCAGTGCCCTTCAGTTCCACCTCGAGCAGGTCGTTGCCGCCGTGGTGAAGGTCCACCACCGTGCCGATCGCCTTCTCTCCGGGCAGCAGCCGCGCCTCCAGCCCCACCAGATCGAGCAGGTGGAACTCCCCCTCCGCCAGGGGGGGGCGGTCCTCCGCGTCCACCAGCAGCTCGGCGCCCACCGCCGCTTCGGCGGCGGTGCGGTCACCGATGCCGTCCAGGCGCACCACGAAGAGGTTCCTGCCCGGCAGCGGCCGGCCCGCCAGGAGATGGACCGGCCGGGGCGCCTGCCGGGGCGGCCGGAGCCAGCGCGGGCCCGGCCGGGTGAAGCGTTCGGGGAAGTCGCTGAGGGGAAGCACCCGCAGCTCGCCCCGGAGCCCCTGCGGCGCCACGATCCTCCCCACGGTGATCCACTCCCGAGGCGCTGGGCCCATCTCGGCGGCGGGGGGCGGACTGGCGGACATGGGGAGGCGGGCAGGCGACGGCGGGCCCGGCCTTAGATAATGCGATGTCAGGGCGACTGCCCTGCCACCCTCCCTGGCGATTCCACGATGGCCGACCAACCGATCCTGCCGGGCTCCACGGTCGTGGTGCGCGATCCCACCTCCATCTACGACGGCTACCGGGGCTTCGTGCAGCGCATCAGCGGCAGCAGGGCCGCCGTGCTGTTCGAGGGCGGCAACTGGGACAAGCTGGTGACCCTGCCGCTGCGGACCCTGGCGAGCGGCTGAACCGGCCGGATCCGGCCGTCTTCCATAATTCCGCCAGCGTGGGGCTGTAGCTCAGCCGGATAGAGCGGCGGTTTCCTAAACCGTAGGTCGTGGGTTCGAGTCCCGCCAGCCCCGTTGTTTTCCTCTGATGCCTGCCCCCGGCGCCTCTTCCGGGACTGGCCGGGGCGGCTAGCGTGGACTCACCCGAGGACGAGCGGATGACCCAGCTCCACGACCTGCGTCTGAGGTTGCTCGTGCAGCAGGAGAGCGAGCGGATCGCCCGGAACCAGCCCGACGAAATCGATCTCTCCGTGGTCCAGGCCCGCTGCCTGTGCTGGCTCGCCCTGCTGGCCGAGGCCCACGAGGAGCAGGCCAGCGACGCCGAACGTCGCGGGGACGTGGAGCAGGCGATGGGATGGTTCGCCGACTCGATGCGTCTGCGGGACGTGATCCAGGTGGTGAGTTCGATCGAGATTCCCCTTCCTGCCGCCGCTGATTCGGAGAACCCACCCGCCGCCTGAGCTTCTCCCGTTTCGATCCTGCGGGTTCGGTGCCATGATGGCGTTTGATCCGCAGAGAAGAGGCGGTGCCCGAAGAACCCTGCCAATGTCCTGATTGCCAGCGTTTCTATCGGGAGCACGACCGGTTGATTCGCGAGAACCCCACCCTGCGTCAGCAGCAGGAACTCAACTGGGCCTCGCTGCAGGCCTTCCGCACCCTGGCCGGCCGTGTTCTCGAGGAACTGCAGAAGCAGCATGGCGAACCCGAGTCCGGCGCCGCCCCTGCCACGGCCGAGGGGGGCGTGGCCGCCTCCACCACCGAGTCGGACGCGATCCAGCAGGCCATGGCCGATCTGGAGAACATCAACGCCCATCTCTTCTCCATCGAGGTGCTGATGGAGCGGATCTTCGACGTGCGGGTGCCCGAGGAGGTGGAGCAGGCCTTCCGCGAGGTGGCCGGTGAGCTCGCCCCCGACCCTCTCAACGCCGACCGCCTGCGGCTCAACCGTCTGCTGCACCAGACCCCCGACCTGCCCGACCACCGGGCCTGATCAGACCGGACCCGACTGAATCGCCGACCCGCCGGTCGGTCAGTTCACGGCCCGCTCCAGATCGCAGGTGATCGTGATCGGGAACTCCTCCGCCCTCCAGATTCTCTCGGTGTACTCCCTGATCGAGCGGTCGGAGGAGAAGAAGCCGGTGCGGGCGGTGTTGAGCACCGACATGCGGTTCCAGCGTTCCCGCTCGGCCCAGGTGCGGCTCACCTCGTCCTGCGCCCGCAGGTAGTCGGCGAAGTCGG
>CAZVPB010000141.1:0-5875 GCA_964628165.1 uncultured Cyanobium sp. | reverse complement strand
AACCTAGGAATGGCGGGACCAAAACCCGCTGCCTTACCACTTGGCGACGGCCCAATGTCGACCGGGAGATGGTCGTCGGGAGGGAGCGGCGGGCCCGGAAGCCCACAGCCCTGTCAGTAACCCACAGCGCCGGGTCCTTCGTCAACTCGCCCCGCTCAGGCCGGGAACACCCTCAGCCGCTGCTGCAGACCCCGGCCGAACACGGCGCTGCGAAGGCGGTAGCGCCCCACCAGCTCGGCCTGCATCTGCCGCACCCGCTCGCTGCGGGGCAGCAGCTCCACCGGCCGGCCCTGGGGCAGCACCACCTGCTCCACCGCCAGGCGGCACTCCTCCATGGCGGCATGCTCGTCGTCGAGCTGGGAATCCGGCCGCGGCGGCTCCTCCGGCCGGCCGGGGCGGCGGCCCTGAAGGCGCTGCAGGGCCCGTTCCAGCTGGTGCGGCGCCTCCGACTTGATCACCAGGATCGGCAGACCCAGCTGCTGGGCCCGGCGACGCAGCGCCGGTTCGCGGCCCAGGTGCCCCCGCAGACTCAGCACCGCATCGGCCGCCTCGACCGTGGCGGCCACCTCCACCGGCAGGCCGCTGGCGCGCACCGCCTCCTCGAGGGCCGCGGGGGACAGGCCCAGGGCGACCACCCGCAGCGGGGGGGCGCCGACGCCGGCGGGGTCGGCCACCGGGGCCGGGAAGGGGGAGGAGAGGCGCGGCGGGGGCGGCGGTGGCGGGAGAGGGTCCGGCAGGGGAACGGGCGCGGCACGACGGACGGGCCGGCTGACCGCCACCGGCGTCGACTCCCGCACCCGCACCGCGCCACCGTCGAGTTCCCGGATCTGGGGGCGCGGGCTCTGGCCCCGCAGCAGCAGGTCCACCGTCGTGGCCACGTCGCGGTGCACCAGCCAGCGGTGGCGGCTGTGCATCTCCACCGCCATCGGGAAGGTGGGTTCCGCCGCCCGTTCGAGCACCGTCTTCTGGGTGCGGCGGCGGCGGGCCTCCTCGTCACCGAGGGTCACCGACTGGATGCCGCCGACCAGATCGCTGAGGGTGGGGTTCTTGATGAGATTGGCCAGTTCGTTGCCGTGGGCGGTGGCCACGAGCTGAACCCCGCGCTCGGCGATGGTGCGGGCCGCACGGGCCTCCTCCTCGGTGCCGATCTCGTCGATCACGATCACCTCGGGCATGTGGTTCTCCACCGCCTCGATCATCACGCGGTGCTGCAGATCGGGCCGGGCCACCTGCATGCGGCGGGCCCGGCCGATGGCGGGATGGGGGATGTCCCCGTCGCCGGCGATCTCGTTGCTGGTGTCGATCACCACCACCCGCCGCTGCAGGTCGTCGGCCAGGACGCGGGCGATCTCGCGCAGGGCCGTGGTCTTGCCCACGCCGGGCCGCCCCATCAGCAGGAGCGAGCTGCCGCTGTCGAGCAGATCCCGCACCATCGCCACGGTGCCGTACACGGCGCGGCCGACGCGGCAGGTGAGGCCCACCACCTCGCCGGTGCGGTTGCGGATGGCGCTGATGCGGTGGAGGGTGCGCTCGATCCCCGCACGGTTGTCACCGCCGAAGCTGCCGAGCCGGGCCAGCACCGCTGCGAGGTCGTCTCGGCTCACGGCCTGCTCGCCGAGACTCTCGACCCGGGAGGGGTAGCGGGCCTCGGGCACCCGGCCCAGATCAAGCACCACCTCCAGCAGCTGATCCCGGGCGGACACCGGGGCGAGGGCCCGCTGGAGCCGCGCCGGCAGCACCTCCAGCAGACGGTCGAGGTCGTCGGTGACGCGCTGGGGATGGGGCAGGGGAGGCCGGGACTCGTGCTCAGGCGACGGCGACAGCAGGGCGGTGGAGCAATCGATCGGGAACGGTTCTAGCCCGCGGCACCCGCCGAGCGCCGGAGCCAGGGGCCCACCAGGCCCCGGGCCCGCTGCAGCGCCCGCGGCCAGAGATCGGGGAGGTCGATCAGGCGGGCTCCCCGGACCGAGGCCTCCTGCAGCAGGGGCTGCAGAAGACGTCGCGCCACCCCGCCGAAGGCGACCCCGGCCACCTCCACTCCACCACGGCCGGCCCGCTCGACCAGCCCCAGCGTGACGTCGTTCGTGCCGCCGGCCAGCTGGAGCGGGCCCGGCGGAGCGAGCGGGCCGAGCCGTCGCAGCAGCCGGACCGCGGCATGGGCCGTGCCGTTCCCCACGTCACCGCTCATCGGCCTGCCGTCGAGCTGCCACAGGGGACGCAGACCCTGACGGCGGAGCAGCGTGAAGCGCTGCCACAGCTCACCGGCCAGCTGCTCCACCGCCGGAGCCGGGGAATCGCCGGAGCGGTCCGCCTCGAGGCCGCAACTCACCGCGAGCCGTCGCAGGGGCAGCTCCGCCCCGGCCAGCTGGGCGAGCCGCTCCGCAAAGGCCTCCCCCCGTCCGATGCGGGTGTGCAGCTCCACGGCGTCGGGGGCGAGTTCCCGCAGCAGCGGGGGCACCGCCGCGGCCGGCAGCACCACCGGTCGCTCCTCGATCAGGCCCAGAGGGCAGGCGGGCAGACACCGTCCACAGCCGTAGCAGCGCTCCGCGGCCACCCCCACACCATCGATGGCGTCCGCCGGACAGACCCGCTCGCAGGGCCGGGGGCACCGGGGCGGACAACGGTGCGGATCGAACCAGGCCTTGCGGAAATGGGGGTCGGCCCCGTCGCTGAGGCTCACCATCAGCCACGGACGCAGGGCACCGCGGGCCTGGGCCCAGGCGATGCCCCGCCGGGTCGCCGCCACCACGGCGGCATCCGCCGCCACGTCGATGCAGTGGACACCCGCCAGGGTGTAGATGCCCGCCAGATCCTCGAGGGCGGCGACGTCCTGGTTGCTGGCCCCGCCGATCAGCTTGACCCAGCATCCCCGCCGCAGGGCCAGCTCAGGCGGCGGCGACAAGCTCGGAGAGGGGTTGCCAGCGCAGCGCCCTGGCGCCACCCATCTCCACCACCATGAAGAGACGGGGCTCGCGGGAACAGAGGGAGCAGAGGGAGGCGAGCTCGGCGGTGCTGAGCACCTGCCCCTCCAGCAGCCAGAGGAGCACCGGGCCCTCGGCCTCGAACTGGGGACCGAGCTGGGGCATCACCCTCTGGACTTCTCCCACCGCGGCGCCGCGGCCGATGCTCTGGTGGCCGAGGTGGGGCGGGCGCACGCCGTGGAGCCGCAACAGGAAGGCCTCGGGATCGCCGAGCCCACGGGCGGAGGTGACCTGCGAGCGGTAGCCGGCGGCCCGGAGGCGCCGCAGCAGCCGGGTCTCGAAGCCACCTTCCAGCGGGGCGTAGAGGGCGAGGGCCCCGGCCTGCTCCAGGTCCCGGCGGAATCCACGGCCGGTGAGAAGCAGCGGCATGGCGACGACACGCGAGATCACCCGCCAGTCTGGCAGTCCCGGGAGGGAGGAGGGGGCCAGGCGATGCGGTACCATCTTCTCTCGTGCCCGAATTCCGTGCCCGTCCGCTAGCCGGGCCTCCGGAACAAGGCGCGGGACCGTCGATGACGACGGTCCTTCCGGCCAGCACGACGACCCGGAGGCCCCGCCACCGGCCGTCGCCGTCGGGAAACTGCCCGGTTCCCTCCGCGCAAGTCCCAGCCGCCGCTGATTCGCCTCGCTAGCTCCGGTCTTCCGGCCTTCCCTGCGACGCCCCGAATTCAGCCCTTCGCGACCGCGCCTCCGGTGCGACCGCGATCCACCCGCTGGCGTTCTCCCCCACCATGTCCATCGGCATTCTCGGGAAGAAACTGGGCATGTCCCAGTTCTTCGACGACGACGGCAGGGCCATCCCGGTCACCGTGATCGAGGCGGGCCCCTGCCGCGTCACCCAGCTCAAGACCCCGGCCACCGACGGCTACAGCGCCGTCCAGATCGGCTTCGGCGAGATCCGCGAAAAGCTCGTCAATCGTCCCGCCCGCGGCCACCTGGCCCGCTCGGGAGATGATCTGCTGCGGCATCTGCGCGAGTACCGCGTCGAGGCCACCGACGGTTTCTCCCTCGGCGACGCCGTGACCGTGGCCGCCTTCGAGAGCGGCCAGAAGGTGGACGTGAGCGGCGACACGATCGGCCGCGGCTTCACCGGCTACCAGAAACGCCACGGCTTCAGCCGCGGTCCGATGAGCCACGGCTCCAAGAACCATCGCCAGCCGGGTTCGATCGGCGCCGGCACCACTCCGGGCCGCATCTATCCCGGCAAGCGGATGGCCGGCCGTGACGGCGGCAAGAAGACCACCACCCGGGGGCTCACCGTGATCCAGGTGGATCCGGAGCGCAACCTCCTGGTGGTCAAGGGGTCCGTGCCCGGCAAGCCCGGCACCCTTCTCGACATCCGCCCGGCCCGCCGGGTGGGCAGCCAGGCCGCTTCCGGAGGCAGCAAGTGATGGCTCAGTGCATCGTCCGCGACTGGCAGGGCAAGGAGGCCGGCAAGGCCTCCCTCGACCTGAAGACGGCCCGCGAGGAGACCGCCGGTGATCTCCTGCACCGGGCCGTGGTGCGCCAGCTCGCCCACGCCCGCCAGGGCACCGCCAGCACCCTCACCCGCTCCGAGGTCGCCGGCGGCGGCCGCAAGCCCTACCGCCAGAAGGGCACCGGCCGGGCCCGTCAGGGTTCGATCAGGACTCCCCTCCGCCCCGGCGGCGGCGTGATCTTCGGCCCCCGGCCCCGCTCCTACGACGTGGCCATGAACCGCAAGGAGCGCCGGCTCGCCCTGCGCACCGCCCTGATGAGCCGCGTCGACGACATCGTCGTGGCCAGGGGGTTCGGCACCGGCCTGGAATCCCCCAGGACCCGGGAGATCACCGCCGCCCTCGACCGCCTCGGCATCGAGGCCGGCGCACGGGTGCTGCTGGTGCTCCACCAGCCCTCCGACACGGTGAGGCTGTCGGTGCGGAACCTGCCCCGGGTGAAGCTGATCGCCGCCGATCAGCTCAACGTCTTCGATCTTCTCCATGCCGACCACCTGGTGGTGGGCGAGGAGGCACTCGCAAGGATTCAGGAGGTCTACGGCGATGGCTGAACGTTTCACCGGCCGGCTGGCGGATGTGATCCGCCGCCCGCTGATCACCGAGAAGGCCACCCGTGCCCTCGAGCAGAACCAGTACACCTTCGAGGTGGATCACCGCGCCGCCAAGCCCGACATCAAGGCGGCGGTGGAGATGCTCTTCGACGTGCGGGTCGTCGGCGTCAGCACCATGAATCCCCCCCGTCGCACCCGGCGCATCGGCCGCTTCTCCGGCCGACGCGCCCAGGTGAAGAAGGCTGTGGTGCGGCTCGCCGAGGGCAACGCCATCCAGCTGTTCCCCGAGTCCTGAGGGTCTGAAACGACATGGCCATCCGCAACTACCGACCCACCACCCCCGGCACCCGCACCCTCGTGGTCACCGACTTCTCGGAGATCACCGGTCGCGGGCGCGAGCGGGGCCTGGTGGTCGCCAAGCACCGCCGCAAGGGGCGGAACAACCGGGGCGTGATCACCTGCCGCCACCGCGGCGGCGGGCACAAGCGCCTCTACCGGGTCGTCGACTTCCGCCGGGACAAGCACGGCGTGCCGGCCCGGATCGCCGCCATCCACTACGACCCCCACCGCAACGCCCGCCTGGCCCTGCTCCACTACCAGGACGGGGAAAAGCGCTACATCCTCGCCCCGGCCGGGGTGGGCGTGGGCGACACCGTCGAGGCGGGGCCGGGCGCCCCGATCGAGAACGGCAACGCCCTGCCCCTCTCGGCCATCCCCCTCGGCTCCAGCGTCCACAACGTGGAGCTCTACGCCGGTCGCGGCGGCCAGATGGTGCGCACCGCCGGTGCCAGCGCCCAGGTGATGGCCAAGGAAGGTGACTACGTCGCCCTCAAGCTGCCCTCCACCGAGGTGCGCCTGGTGCGCCGCG
>CAZVPB010000140.1:0-6023 GCA_964628165.1 uncultured Cyanobium sp. | reverse complement strand
CCTTCGCCGAAACCTGGAACGGCCGCCTCGCCATGCTCGGCTTCGTGATCGGCCTCGCCACCGAGGTGCTCACCGGCCAGGGCATCCTCAGCCAGATCGGCCTCGGCTGAGTCCCGCAGACCCGCTGTCACGTGAACCCCCGGAGGCCATCTCGCCCTCCGGGGGTTTTGCTTTGGGCGGGCGGTCCCCTCAGGGGGAAGCCTCGCCCTCGCGTCGCTCGACCACATGGCTGGAGGAGACCCACGCCCCGCGGTCGTCGTAGCGGCGGATCAGCCGCTGACGCTCATGGGGGGACACCAGCCAGCCCACCTCCAGGCAGAAGGCCTGCCGGTGATCCACCTGCAGCGGCACGTGGCTGGAGGCCCCATCCGGCAGGAGGTGGAACCGGCCCGGCCGGGGGCCGCCCGACTCGAGCATCGACCCCCGGGGTGTTCCCTCCAGGATCCCTTCCTCCGCCCCGATCCGGGAGGTGATCCGCACGGTTCCCGCGCCGTTGCGCTCGATCAGGCAGTGGCTCGGCTGCCGCTCCGGCTCCGGCCAGTCCGCCGTGACCGTGGCGGCTTCCCCCTGCCAGCGGCCCAGCAGATCGTTCCACTCCAGAGGAGGCCGTTCCACCCCCCCGCTGCCGGAGCGGAACTCACGGATCAGCACCAGCCCCTCGAACTCCCCCGCTTCGCTGAACAGCTGCACCATCCGCAGTCGCCGGTCGGCGGTGACGAAGCCCACCTCCGCGCCGAAGCGGGTGGAGGGCGCGACCTGGAGGGAGCCCTTCGAGAAGCAGCCCGTCTCGAAGAACACCACCTGCCTGCCGAGGTTGCGGATCTCCTGGCGGTGGTCCCGCAGCGGTTCTCCGTCCTCCTGCCCAGGCGGGTAACGGCGCAGACGGAAGAGCACCGAGGAATCGTCGGCCGTGCTCTCCAGGGTCAGGACGGAGGAGGTGGTGGACAGCAGCGTGCCGCTGGGATCCACATCGGTGAACGTGCCCCGCCACTCGCCGCGGTTCCTGAGGAAGTTCTCCCACTGGCTGCTCATGCCTCACACGCTCGGGAGATCGCATCCTGGCGGGCCCGGCGGCGCCGCCGCGTCCGCGGGCCTACGGTGCTGGATCCGTGGGGGAGGTGCGTTGGAGATCACCGTTTGGCGGGCGGCCGGGCCCGGCAGTCCTCTCGAGAGGACCACGGCGAGCCTGGCGGAGCCGGGGCCGGACGAGGTGCTGCTGGAGGTGCTCCACTGCGGTCTGTGCCACAGCGACGTGTCGATGCTCGACGACGCCTGGGGCATCTCCTCGTTTCCGCTTGTGCCCGGCCACGAGGTGGTGGGAAGGATCGCCGCGGTGGGCCAGGGGGTGGATCCCGGCCTGCTGGGCCAGGTCCGCGGGCTCGGCTGGATCGCCGGCAGCTGCCGCCACTGCCTCCGCTGTCTGGGGGGGGAGGCGAATCTGTGCGATTCGCTGGAGGCCACCATCGTGGGGCGCCAGGGGGGGTTCGCCAGTCATGTGAAGGCTCACCAGGACTGGGTGATCCCGATCCCCGCAGGAGTCGGTGTGGAGAATGCCGGCCCTCTCTTCTGCGGGGGGATCACGGTGTTCGCGCCTCTGTTCGATGAAGCGGTCTCGCCGACCGCGCGGGTGGGGGTGATCGGCATCGGCGGGCTGGGTCATCTCGCCCTGCAGTTCGCCCGGGCGTGGGGCTGCGAGGTGACGGCGATCACCACCACGATGGAGAAGACGGAGGAGGCCCGCGGCCTGGGGGCGCACCGGGTGCTGCCCCTTGCGGGGCTCGGCGACCAGGCCGGCAGCTTCGATCTGATCATCAACACCAGCAACCACGATCTCGACTGGCCGGCCGTGGTGGCGGCCCTGGCGCCCAGGGGACGTCTGCACCAGCTGGGGGTGCCGCCCCACCCCATCGAGGTGCAGGCCTTCTCACTCATCGCCGGCCGGCGCCAGCTCACCGGCAGTCCCACCTCCTCCCCGGCCAGCCTGCAGCGGATGGTGGAGTTCTGCGGGCGGCACGGCATCGCCCCGCTGGTGGAGCATCTGCCGATGGCGGAGCTCAACACCGCCATCGAACGGTTGCGGCGCGGCGACGTGCGCTACCGGTTCGTGCTGGACGGTCCGGCCTGAGGCGTGCGGTTCAGGCGCTGCATGCGCCAGGTGATGAAGGTGCCCACCGGGCTCCAGAGCAGGAAGGGCACCAGCAGGAGCCAGGCCGGCCGGGAATGGGGGGCCACCGCCACGGCCAGGGCCACGCCCCACACCCAGCCGGCGAATCCCACCACCGTGCCGTTCCGCAGGGAGCGGGTGCGGCAGATCAGCCAGGTGTAGCTCTGCACGAGCACCAGCAGCACGAGATAGGCCGCCATCGCCGGGCCCCGGGCCGGAACGGCATTCCAGCTCAGCAGCGCCGAGGCATAGAAGCAGGCGTAGATGGCGGTCCAGACCGCCGGGATCAGCCGCTCGAAGGTGAGCCAGGCGGGCCGCCGCAGGGCCATGAACCAGGCGAACCCCTCGCGGCCCGGGTTGAGGGTGGCGACCACGGCCACCATGGCCAGCAGGATGAGCACCGCCGCCGTCATCGGCCGATCCCCCACGGATCGACCGGCGCGGGCCGGCTCGGCGCCTGCCGCTGCAGGTCCTGCCGGTATTCCAGCCGCTGCAGGCGCTGCCGCTGCAGATCCTGATGCAGCCTGAGCAGATCCTCGCGGCTGCGTTCCTGGGGAGTGGGAAGGGGGTTCCGCGGGGTGCCCGGATGGGGCTCCGCCTCCGCCGGAGCGGTGCGCCAGAGCAGTGCGATCCCCAGCACCGCCCACGGAATCAGCGAGGCCGGGACCATGCCGGGGCTGGCTCGTGTGCTCATCAACCTAGGAAGAGGGGGGCCGCTGCGGCCCCCCTCCCGCCGGCGGGGTTCAGTCCGCCACCTTCACGCTGACGGTGGTCATCGTCTGGGCCTTGGGGGCCCGGACGGTGAGCAGTCCGTCGCGGTAGCGGGCCTCCAGGCCCTCCCGGGCGATCGCGTTGGGGAAGCGGAAGCTGCGGCTCCAGGTGCCGTAGCGGAACTCGCTGAGCAGCGGACCCCGCTCCGCCTTGCCGTTGGCCCCGGCCTTCGCCTCGTTCTCGGCGTCGGCGGGTTCGCGCCGCAGGGAGCGGCGCTCGGCGCTCACCACCAGGGTGCGGTCGGTGGCCTTCACGTCGATGGCCTCCTTGTCGACCCCAGGCAGTTCGAGCACCACCTCGTAGGCGTCGGCGGTCTCGTGGACCTCGGCCGCCGGGACACGCTCGGCGGTGAACAGCTGCTGCTCGAGACGGTCGAACAGATCGAAGGGGGAGGAATGACGCAGGGTGAGCATGGTGATGTCTCCGAATGAATCGTGGAATTCGGGTGAAGATCACCCGCCCGGACACCCTCGCCGCTGCTGCGGGAACCCAGGATGGGGAGGACCGTCCGCCTCGATTCGGTGTGCCCCACCCGGTTCGGCAGACCGGAATTCCGGGTGGGGCAAGCCTCCCCTGAGCAACCCCCGCCGCCATGAGCAAGGCCCTCTACATCAGCACCACCGAGGCGGGCAGCGGCAAGGCGCTGGTGGCGCTCGGGCTGATCCACCAGCTGCTGCGCCGCACCGCCGCCGTGCGGTTCTTCCGGCCCGTGATCCACGAAACGCCGGACGAGGACATCGACCTGATGCTGCGCAGCTTCGATCTGCCCCAGGGCGTCGAGGCGTCCTTCGGACTCAGGACCGCCGAGATGAACGAGCTGATCGCGGCTCACCGCATCAACGAGGGGCTGGAGCGCATCATCGACCGGTACAAGGCCCTGGAGGCCAGCGACGCCTTCGTGCTCTGCGAGAGCTCCGACGATCTCGGCGCGGGATCCGCCTTCGAGTTCAACCTCAACCAGGAGATCGCCCGCAATCTGGGCTGTCCGATCCTCATCCTCGGCAATGCCGAGCACCGCAGCACGGACGATGCCCTGCGGCCGGTGCGCCTGGCGGCGGACACCTACCGGCGCCACGGCTGCCGGATCGTGGGCATCGTGCTCAACAAGGCCGATCCGGACCATGCGGAGGCCCTGCGGGTCGCCCTCGAGCGGGAATTCGGCGGTGGCGGCTGGGTGCTGAGCGTCATCCCCTTCGACCGCCGCCTGAGCAGCCCCCGCATGGTCGACATCGCCCGGCATCTGGAGGCGGAGGTGCTCTACGGCAGCGACGGCCTGGAGCGCCTGGTGGTGCACCAGATCGTGGCGGCCATGCAGATGCAGCATGCGCTCGGATGGCTCCGCGAGGGAAGCCTGGTGATCACCCCCGGCGACCGGGGCGACGTGATCATGGGCATGCTGCAGGCCCACCAGTCCCGCAACTACCCCAGCCTCTCCGGAATCCTGCTCTCCGGCATGAAGCCGGAGCCGGCGATCGAACGGCTGATCCAGGGGCTGCCGGACGCGCTGCCCATCCTGTCGGTTCCCTCCGACACCCTCACCACCGTGGCGCGGCTGCGGGAGATTCACGTCACCCTCAGGCCCGACGACCGCGAGAAGATCAACCTGAGCATCCAGGCCTTCGAGCGCCACGGCCAGGTGGAGCCGCTGCTCCAGGCCGTGAACCTGGCGCCGCCGCCGGAACCGACGCCGCGGATGTTCCTCCACAACCTGATGCTGCGGGCCCGCCAATCGCCGCAGCGGATCGTGCTGCCGGAGAGTCTCGAACCGCGCATTCTCCGGGCCGCGGCCCAGGTGCAGGACCAGGGGCTGGCCCGCCTGATCCTGCTCGGCGAGCGGGACGAGATCGAGCGGGTGCTGCGGCAGCAGGGCATCGGCCTCGACCTCGACGCCGTGATGGTGCTCCGCCCTCGAAGCGGCGAGCGACTGGAGCAATACATCCACACCTTCGTGACGCTTCGGGGGCACAAGGGGGCCACGCCCGACATCGCCCGCGACCACCTGCTCGATGCCACCACCTTCGCCACGATGATGGTGGTGTGCGGCGATGCGGACGGCATGGTGTCCGGCGCCACCCACACCACCCAGCACACCATCCGCCCCGCCCTCCAGCTGATCCGCGCCCGGGAGGGGGTGAGCCTCGTGTCCTCGATCTTCGTGATGCTGCTGGAGGACCGCGTGGTGATCTATGGCGACTGCGCCGTGAATCCCCGCCCGGACGCTGCCGGGCTGGCCCAGATCGCGATCAGCTCCGCCGGATCGGCCCAGGCCCTCGGCATCGAGCCGCGGGTGGCGATGCTCTCCTACTCCTCGGGGGATTCCGGCAGGGGGGAGGAGGTGGAGAAGGTGCGCCGCGCCACCGCCCTGGTGCGGGAGCGGTGGCCGGATCTGCCGATCGAGGGGCCGATCCAGTACGACGCGGCGGTGAGTGCCGAGGTGGCGCTGCAGAAACTGCCGGGCTCCGCGGTGGGGGGGCGCGCCACGGTGCTCGTCTTCCCGGATCTCAACACCGGCAACAACACCTACAAGGCGGTGCAGCGGGAGACGGGGGCGATCGCCATCGGTCCGATCCTGCAGGGGCTCAGGAAGCCGGTGAACGACCTCAGCCGTGGCTGCAGCGAAGAGGACATCCTCAGCACCATCGTGATCACCGCCATCCAGGCCCAGGATGGGGGCGCAACGACCTCTGGCTGATGGATCCTGTCGAGGCCTTCCTGGCGATTCCCCTGGCGGCCACGTTCTGCGACGGCCTCTTCAGCGACCAGGAGGCGCAGATGCTGCAAACCCGTCTGGTGAGCCAGGCCCACTTCCTCGACATGTCTCCGCAGGCTCTCGGGGAGATCGTGGAACGGCTCCGCCTCGATTTCACCATGGAAAACTGGCTGAACCAGGTGGTCGATGCCGTTCAGGTGCTCACTCCCCAGCAGCAGGAAAAGGCATTCATTCTTGCCGTTCAGCTCATCCACAGTGATCGGATCGTGGCGGCCGAGGAGAGGGCCTTCGTGGAGCTCCTCGCTCGGACAATGAGCCTCTCAGCGGAATGGTCGCAGGGGATCCTCGCCATGTTCGGCATGCTCCACCGGGAGGAAG
>CAZVPB010000139.1:3528-6123 GCA_964628165.1 uncultured Cyanobium sp. | reverse complement strand
AGCTCGATTGATGATCTGCTGAGCAGGGCAGAAGCAGACTTCCACCCGGCACAGTTCAACGGAAGGAACCGGATTGCGCGAGTTCTTCTCTGGAGATACCATTCCAGCCAATCGATCAGACAGATCGATGCCACTCAGGCGATCTCAACCATCCATGGCAGAACAATCATGACGTACGACAAGATCAAGCTCCTCAGGATCGCTCTCGTTGCGATCGGCAGCATCTTTGTTGTCGGCGTACCGGTGTTGATGAAGACGTCGACCAGCTGGAGCTGGACACCGGCTCAATATGAATATGAGCAGATGATCATGGGTATTTATGTGACCCTCGGCATCTTCCTGGTTCGGGCGGCCAGGGATCCGATCGCCAATCGCAGTCTCATCGGGTTCACCATCTGGTCCAGCATCGTGCACGGGGCGATCATGCTTGTTCAGTCCATCGTCGATGTGGGTGACCGCGACAATCTGCTTGGGGACATCCCCGCGTTGTTTGTTGTGGCGGGCATCCTCTGGGTCCTCATGCCGTCCAGCGAATCCCGCCGCGTCGAGACGGGAAAGCCCTCCTCCACCAGCCTGTAAGTCATCGCCTTGCCGTCTTCCCAGACGATGCGTACCGTGCCGTCGGGGGAGTGGCTGTCCCGGCAACGGATCGGCTGGTCGTTGAAGGCGCAGTTCTTCCATGGATCCGCCACTGCCGCCGGACCCATGGTTCCGCTGAGCAAGGCCACCGCCACCTCAGGATGCTGCAACTGCAGCGGAACTGCGGGCAGCGCCGCCACCGGAATCCGGGTGCCACCGAACCGTGCTGCACCAGCCATGCCTCGATCGTCTCCCGCTGCCAGCCGTCAACGCCAAGGATCCGGTTGGCCTCGGCGAGGACGACCCAGCCCTCGATGTGGCTGTGGCGGCGCTGGCGGTGGATTCCAGGCAAGCGTCAGGGGGATTGCACCAGGCTTGTTGTCCATCGGGGCCGTGCCTTCCTGAAGAGCTGGACGTCGAGGAACTGGCAGGCTTCTTGGGTGGACCTGCAGCAGTTGTTATGGGGGGAGACTGGCGCTGTAGCCAGGATGTTCTGATCTCCCCCACGGGTTCTGAGAGGAGAACCATTCAGGCCGCTCGCGGACCCTCCACAGCTCGACAATGGCGGGGCTACCGCCCAGCGGATGCGGTGACGGTACCCTCAGGCCGAAGTCGCAGTCGATGGCGGTTTCGGGAGAATTTCCGGATGAGCGACAACCCGCTGCTGTCCCACCTGCTGGAGGGCATCATCCCCCCTCTGGGTGCGGCAGTGGTGGCCCTGCTTTCAGAGGCGGTACGCGGACGCCTGGCAACGGTGAAGCTCGAACAGAATCAGAAGCGGCTGCAGGCCATTCGCGACATCCTGGAGCAGGAGATCTACGCCGTCCCTTCCTCCCTGCGGCAACGACTTCAGCAGGAGGTGAGCCTCTTGGCCCAATCCCTTCTGGTCAGCAGCAGAAGGGCGGATGCCCTGAGCAGAACGGCCATGCGCGTCGTTCGGTGGGAGCGGCAGCCGCTCCTGCGGCGGTTTCTGACGCTTCCCCGCCCAAGGCGTTCCGGTGGTTGGGTGGCCACGGTGCTGTGCCTGCTTTTCCTGTACCTGGCTGCTCTGAGCGTGGCCCTGGTCGTGTCGGAGCTGCGGATTGCCTCGCACACCGGTAGTTCCGCTGGCTACATGGTGGTGCTCTTTCTCCTGCTGCTGGTGGTCACGGTGGCCATTCCCTGGGCGCTTGCCTGGAATTCACGAAAGCGCCTGATTCAATCCGCCCGGGGCCGAGCGGGCGCGGCGCCATGGCAGCATCGAAGTCGGTTCTTCCGCCTGGTCACCGTGCCACGGCCTGCGCGGCCATCGGAGTTCCTGGCCGCCTTCGTGTGGGTGCTCTCCTCGGCGTGGTTGCTGTACTGGGGGGCAATCCTGATTCGTAACCTTGTGCGTGGAACGTTCATTCAGAACGCTGGATTCTCGATCCAATTCGTGTTTCCCGAATGGGCGGTGCAGGGGGTGTTGACGGTGGTAATCCTCGCCACTGCCGCGGTCTATGCCAGGAACCTCGCCATCGAGGATGCCCGCGACGCCATCCGGGAGGCCGCTGCGTTGCGCGAGATTTCGTCGCGTGAGATGCCCTCGGAGTGAGCGGCTCAGGCCACGGCGAAGAAGGAGCTGATCAGCCGGTTGGCATCCTCGAGGGCCCGGTCGAGGTCCTTCTCGGCTCCCCGGCGTGCTCCGGTGGCCCAGTCCCCCAGGGTCAGCAGGGCCTGCTCGAGATCGCCCTGCGCCTCCTGACTGACGTTGGCGAAGGCCTGCCGTGCCTCCAGGGCGGTGGACGGTCCTCCGGATGGGCCGCTCCCTCAGGTTGACCAGGCTTCGGCAGGCCGGCGGCCTCGGGAAAAATTTCGACACGCTGGCCGGCTCAGAACTTGAGCAGTTCGCGGCGGATCTTCAGGCCGTCACCGGAGTGGCGGGAGTTGAACATCACGATCGGCACCGCAAGAAGCAGCAGGACAGCCGCCAGCGCCAGTCCCCGGGAATGATCCGTTCGACATGCGCCCGCGACGCCACTTCGGGCACCACGCCCC
>CAZVPB010000139.1:0-3518 GCA_964628165.1 uncultured Cyanobium sp. | reverse complement strand
CCGGCACTCCTTCCTGTCTCTCCCCATCCTCATCGCGTCGCGCACGCCCACCCTAGGCACCTCCCTGAGGAGGGCGGCCCGGCAGCTGGATGACGCTCACCGGCACGGCCGCCACCAGGCCCGCCGTGAAGCCGTTGTTGTAGAGAATGAAGCCGGAGTGGGCCCTGATGAGTTGAATGGCTTCTCCTGAAGAACACCGCATGCAGATGATCGGCGATGGACCTCATGTCCCTTCAACGGAGCGATCTAGCCAGGCAAGGGGCCGTTCGGTGGCGCCGGAGGTTCTGCCCCTGCGCTCTGGGGTAGGGAGGAAGCATGGCTTGGATCCCTGTTGAGGAAGAGTTCCTTGATGGTGGCGGCGATCGGCACCGCGGTGATGATGCCGTGGAAACCCGCCAGGGTGGCGCCCACCATCACCGAGAAGAGGATCACGATCGGATTGAGCCCCGTCAGCTTCCCCAGCAGTCGTGGGGGCAGGATGTTCTCGATGACCTGATCCACCACGATCAGCACCGCAAACACCCTGAGGCCGAGCCAGAAGCTCTTCAGCAGAAAGAGCAGGCTGATGCCCAGAACACCCACAATGGCTCCGAAGGGGATGAAGCCCATCAGACCGATGCTCACACCCGAAAGAATCGGAAAGGGCGCCCTCAGGAGAATCAGGGCGGGGGTGAGGGCGCAGGCCAGCACCACCGCAAGAACCACCTGGTTGAAGATGAAACTGTTGAAATTACGACGCAGAATCCCAAGCACGTGCAATCCGCTTTCTCCAGGCAACCAGGAAAGTAAACAGTCCCGCACCAGCTTGCCGCCATAGATCAAGAAGAACACCGTCAGGACGATGAGGAAGAAGATGCTCAGGAAGCCGCCCAGGGATCCGGTCACGAATCCGGGAATGCCCAGCAGAAAGGCCTGGAGCTGGCTTTTCATGCTCGACGTGATTCCTTCGATGATTCCACCGGGATCCAGTTCCAGGCCGGTCCATGCGATGGCGTCGGAGAAGCGCTGCAGTTTGTCTCCGGTGGAGTCGATCCACTGCGGCAGGGTCTGGCTGAATTCGATCAGGCGGCCCAGCAGCAGGGGCCCCAGAACTCCCAGCAGAACCAGCATCGTCGCGAGGAATGTCCCCACGGTGACGGCGATCGCCCAGCCGCGTCGGAGGCTCAGACGGTGCTGCAGGAACCGCACCGGAAAATTGAGGATCAACGCGATCACCCCAGCCAGGATGAACACGGAGGCGATGCCCTCGAAGGCGCGGTAGAGGGAGCTGAACACCCACAGGTTCAGGGCCGCCAGGGGCAGGCAGAGACCCAGCACCAGCAGGCGTTGCAGTCGGGGGGAGAGGGAGTCGGTGAGCATGAGGTCAGGTTTGGCGCCATGGCTGGAAACCGGAAATCCGCTCCCGTCGGTGTGGTGGCTTTCAGAGCGAAAGGTGTGTGGCCGTCACGAGCAGCGTGATGGCCACACGGCCGAGGCTGAGGCCGAACTCGGCCGAGAGTTCCCTCGTTTCGGGACCGCTCTCCGCCAGAGCCAGGAGATCCACCAGCCCGCGGCCTTCCTCGGCGATCAGCTCACCGGTCGCCCCGGAGCGATGCAGGGGAAAGGCCAGGTCTTCGGGCGGATCCGGGGGGCGCATACCTGAACGATGCCACAGGTGGGCCGAGGGGCAATGTCGCCTCGTCGACGTTCTGACCTCAGAAGCCCAGGAGGTCCCCCAGCAGGAGCGTTCCCAGCCAGGCGAGCGATGGGGATGCCGGCTGGGCCGGAGCGGGCTCGACGGCGGCGACCCGACGGGGATCGCTCAGGCCGTGGCGACGGTGGATGGCGAGCCTCTCCTCGCGGAGGCTCTGCCGGATCCGCTCGTGATCCACCAGCAGACGCTCCGAGCAGCGGTCGGCGGCTGAGCGGCGTGCGTACCTGCCCCAGCGGCGTTGGTCGATGGCCGCCTCGTCCAGGCAGCGTTCGCTGCGGTCCAGGAAGTCCTCCTGGGCGCGATGGCGCCGGTCCTCCCAGCGCCGCATGCTGTCGAAGAAGCTTCGGCGTTCCTGGGGACGCAGACGCTCGAGCGCCATCTGCCGCTCCCGCGGGTCCCAGCGGGGCTGGGCCGGCGAGGGGCTGGCGGCGGTGGAGACGGCCAGCAGCAGGCCGCACAGGAGAGAAGAACGAATGGAACGGCGGGTCATGGGGTGAGAAGGCACCGACGGGCGTCAGCCTGCGGAGCCGATCTGTCCCGATTGCGACCGGTCGCAGCCGAGATATGACGGGATGCTTCCCTTGCCGTCGCCTCACCCCGCCAGAACCATGAAGGGCAGCCAGCCACCGGCGGGGGAGGGCCCCGGCCCCGCCGCCCGGATCCGCCGGGCGAAGCGGAGCGAGGCGCTGCAGCGGCACGACTTCGCCAGCCTGGCCCGCGCCTACGCCGCCGGTGAGGCGGTGCCCCTCGGCGGCACCGATTTCTGGCGCTGGGAGAGGGACGGGATCCCGGCCTGGCTGATCCCCCACCTGCGGGATCTCGAGCTGCTCCCCTGATCCCTACGCCGCCGTCATCCGCACGGCCAGGCGCCGTCGCACCCGGTCGCTCAGCTCCTCCCCCGCCAGCGTCAGCAGGGCATAGGCCCCCACGAGCACCGCCACCCGGTCCCAGGCGAAGGCGCTGAGGCTCTCCAGCAGGGCGCTGCCGAGCCCCGCGGCCCCCACCAGTCCCACCACCACCGTCTCCCTCAGCATCACGTCGGCGCGATAGGCGCCGTAGGCCAGATAGGGGCGGGCGACCGGGGAGAAGCCGCCGTAGAGCAGGGCCAGGCGGGGGCCGCAGCCGGCCTGCCGCAGCGCTTCCTGCGCCGGCGACGGACCGCCCTCGAGGCTCTCCGCCAGCAGGCGCCCGAGGATGCCCAGGTTGTGCAAGGCGAGGGCCAGGGCGGCGGTCACCAGCCCCGGCTTGAGCACGAACAGCAGCAGCAGGGCGATCAGGGGCGGTGGCCAGAGACGGCCGAAGGCCCAGCCCAGCCGCACCAGCCGCCCCGCCCAGGCGGAAGGGGCGGCCAGCAGCAGCTGGAGGGGCGCCAGTCCCACCGCCAGGGCGGCGGCGAGGAGGGTGAGGGCGAGGGTGCCCCCCAGCAGCTGCGGCCAGGGGAGGGCGAAGGCGGACCGCCAGTCCGCCGCCGCGAGGCCCGGCAGGGGCCGGAGCGCCAGCAGGGCGGCGGGGTCCACCGCCAGGGCCCGGCCCACCACCAGCACCAGCGGCAGCAGCATCAGCAGGGCCGCGCCCATCTCGCGGCCGCGGCGCCCCACCGCCGGTCGTCCCAGGCCGAGCCGCGGCGGCATCAGCCACCGCCGCCGCAGCCGGGCCAGGCCGGTCTCCAGCACCAGCATCACCGCCAGCAGCAGCCACAGTCCGCTCCACAGCTCGCGGAACTCGAGGGACTGCAGGCTCAGCCGCAGGTCGGAGCCGAGGCCGCCGAGCCCGAACACCCCCAGCAGGGTGGCGCTGCGCAGGGCGCATTCCAGCCGGTAGCCGC
>CAZVPB010000138.1:0-6150 GCA_964628165.1 uncultured Cyanobium sp. | reverse complement strand
CCCTCGGCGCCAGCTACATCGCCCTGCCCTGGTGGGCCGGTCAGGCCCTGTTCGGGACCCTCACCTGGACCACGGCCCTGATCACCCTCGTGTACAGCCTGGCGGGTCTCGGCATCGCCGTGGTGAACGACTTCAAGAGCGTGGAGGGGGATCGGGCCCTCGGACTCCGCTCCCTGCCGGTGGTGTTCGGGATCGAGAAGGCCAGCTGGATCAGTGCCGCCATGATCGATGTGTTCCAGCTGGCGATGGTTGCCCTGCTCATCGCCCTCGGGCAGAATTTCGCCGCGGTCCTGCTGGTGCTTCTGATCATTCCCCAGATCACGTTCCAGGATGCCTGGCTCCTTCGGGATCCCCTCAGCTTCGATGTGAAGTATCAGGCCAGTGCGCAGCCTTTCCTCGTGATCGGCATGCTGGTCACCGCCCTCGCCATCGGCCGCAGCGATCTCGTCAGCTCCGTCGGCAGCGCGGTCTTGCCCACGTGACCGAGCTGGGAACGCCACGGCGGACGGCCAGGGGCGCACGCCGCTCGACCCCTTCCGAGCGGAACGGCAGCGCAACCCGGCGAAGGAAGAAATCCCGGTTGCCCATCCGTGCCGGCCTCATCGCCCTTGGCGCCGGCTGTGGCGTGGCCTTCGGTCAGATGGCCCTCACCTCCGCCATCGACTCGGTTCTGCCCGACGCGCGTCAGATCAGCAGCTTCAGCCGGCCCGGAACCCTCACCATCCTTGCGGCGGACGGCTCGGTGGTGGTCAAGAAGGGACCGGCGACCCGGGAGAAGCTGCCGCCAAGCCAGATGCCGCAACTGGTGGAGCGGGCCTTCATCGCCGCCGAGGACCGGCGCTTCTACCGCCACGACGGCGTGGATGTCGTGGGAATCGGTCGGGCCGCCCTCCGCAACATCAGCCAGGGATCGGTGGAGGAAGGCGCCAGCACGATCACCCAGCAGCTGGCCCGCATGGTGTTCCTGAGCCAGGACGTCTCCCTGCTGCGCAAGGTGAAGGAGGCGGCCCTGGCGGGCAAGATCGAGCGGCAGTACAGCAAGCAGCAGATCCTCGAGCAGTACCTCAACTTCGTCTATCTCGGTTCGAGCGCCTATGGCGTTTCCGATGCCGCCTGGGTCTATTTCTCCAAGAAGCCCTCCGAACTGACTCTGACGGAAGCCGCCACGATCGCCGGACTTCCACCGGCCCCCTCGGTCTATTCCCCCCTCGTCAATCCCGACCTCGCCCTGCAGCGGCGCTCCATCGTGCTGCGCAGGATGAAGGACATGGGATTCATCAGCGACAGCGAACTGATCGAGGCGGAAAATGCACCGCTGGGACTGAAACCCGCCACCCCCAAGTACTTCGACAATCCTGCCCCCTGGTTCACCAGCTGGCTGGAGCAGGAACTCCCACGGGTGCTCACCAAGGAACAGCTGGAGGTGGGTGGCCTCACCATCCGCACAGGTCTCGACACCAGGATCCAGAAACTGGCCCAGGAAACCATCGATACCTATGCCCCCGGCGCGATGGAGGGGGCTCTGGTGACCATGGAGCCCGGCACGGGGCTGGTGAAGGCGATCGTGGGGGGGAAGGACTGGCAGAAGAGTCAGTTCAACCGGGCCACCCAGGCTCTGCGTTCACCGGGTTCCACCTTCAAGCTCTTCGTCTACCTCACGGCTCTGAAGGAAGGGATGAGGCCGGAACGCCCCCTTCTCGACAAGGCCCGCTGTTTCAGCGGCTACTGTCCCAAGAACTTCGGCAACCGGTACATGGGCACGGTCTCGATGACCGTGGCCCTTCAGAATTCCCTCAACACTGTCGCGGTGGCACTCCTTCAGGAGCTGGGCTTCGACAAGGTCATCGCCACCGCGAAGAGCCTCGGCATCACCAGGGAACTCGGAAAGTTCTATCCGATGGCGCTGGGGGCCTACGAGCAATACGTCATCGACATGACAGCGGCCTATGCCGCGATCACCAACCGCGGGGTGTACGTGTCTCCCACCCCGTTCGAGGAGATCTACGGTCCCGACGGCGAACTGCTCTGGAGCCGCAGGGTGGATGGAAAGCCGGGCAAGCGGGCCATCCCCAGCGATATCGCCGACGCCATGCAGTGGATGCTCGTCCAGGCCGTCAGGGGAGGCACCGGCGCTCCTGCCGGTCTCGCCGACCGGCCCGTGGCAGGCAAGACAGGCACCTCCGAAGGCGGTCGGGACCTGTGGTTCATCGGCTCGATCCCACAGCTCACGACAGGGCTGTGGCTCGGGTACGACGACAGCCGGAAGACCCGCAGCACCAGCGCCCAGGCCGCGGCGGCCTGGCACGCCTACATGAGCCAGGTGGTGAAAGGGATGCCCGTGCAGCAGTTCCCCCCGAAGCCGGTGCTCACCGGGGTCTACAAGCCCTCGGCCGCCGCGAAGAAACGGGCCAACGTCACCCCCGCACCACGGGACGATCGCGACGAGTCCAGGGACGAACAGGACCTGCCCGAACTCGAGCCCTGGACTCCACCTGGGGAGGACGGGGCCGGCACCTCGCCGGAAAGCGGCCCCGCCGACCGACCATCCCGCGCTCCCGGGGCAGGCACCCCCTCCGCCCCGGAAGGGGGCAGCCCCCCCGCCTCGGCTCCCCCCCGCAGCCCCGCCCCCTCTCCCTCCCTCGAAGAACAGCTGGAGCGGGTCGCCCCCAGCCCACCGCCGCCACCGCCGCCGCCCGTACCGGCGCCGGCGCCGGCGCCCGCTCCCAGCGTCAGCCGCCCCTCCCCGCCACCGCTGCAGCCCCCGCCTCCCGTGCCGGTCCCGGCCGCTCCCTGAATCGCGGGCTCGGCCTCAGCCCCCGGACCAGGCCGGGGCCCACCCCAGCAGCGCCGCGAAGAAGCCGTCGCCCCCCGGCTCCGCCCCCCCCGCGGCCTGGAGCCCCGGCCACCACTCCCGCTGCTCCAGCAGACGCAGCTCCCTGCGTTGCCCCAGAAACGCCTCCACCAGCTGGCCGTTCTCGCGCGGGTGAACGGTGCAGGTGGCATAGAGCAGCCGCCCCCCCGGCGCGAGCAGGGGCACCATCGCTTCCAGCAGCTGCCGCTGGAGCCTCACCAGCTCCTCGATCCTGGCGGGATCGATCCGCCAGCGGGCATCGGCGTGGCGGGCGAGGGTGCCGAGACCGGAGCAGGGGGCGTCGAGGAGAATCCGGTCGAAGCGGCCGTGCCATTCCGGCCGCGACATGGCCAGCTCCGCGGCATCCGCGGCGAGGAGGCGGATCGATCCCAGCCCGAGACGGCGGGCATTGGCCTCCACCCGCCGCAGCCGCCCCGGCGAGCGGTCGACGGCCCACACCTCGCCCCGGTCGGCCATCAGTTCGGCCAGATGGGTGGCCTTGCCCCCCGGAGCCGCGCAGGCATCGAGCACCATCGACCCGGCAGGAGGGTCGAGCAGCGGGGCGATCGCCTGGGCATGGCGGTCCTGAACGCACCAGTGACCCTCCTCGTACCCCGGAAGGGAGCGCGGGTCGCCGGGCCGGCCGGGCAGGGTGATTCCCTGGGCGGTGCCCGGCAGCGGTTCGGCCCGATGTCCGGCGGCCTCGAAGGCCCGCAGCACCGTGTCCCGGTCGGCCCGGAGCGGATTGACCCGCAGATCGAGGGCGGGCGGGGTGTTGCAGGCCCGGGCGAAGGCCTCCGCGCCCTCCGGCACCGTGGCGGGGGGAAGCCACTGCAGCAGTTCCTCCACCAGCCAGGCAGGCAGGGAATGGCGCAGGGAGAAGGCCGCCACCGGATCGGCGGGCAGGTTCAGCCCAGTCCAGGGCGGGATCGAAGCCCCGGCGTCGGGCACCACGGCCTGCCGCCGGCGGAGCACCGCCCGCAGCAGGCCGTTGGCCACGGGAGCGAGCCGGCCCAGGCCTTCCCGCTTGGCCAGGTCCACGGTGGTGCTCACCGCCACCGCCGCGGGGATCCGGTCACTGAACAGCAGCTGGTAGAGACCGACATGGAGGAGCCAGCGGAAGCGGGGGGGCTGACGGATCGCCGGCACCCGCCCGCACGCATCGAGCCATGCGTCCAGAAGCAGACGCTGGCGGACCGCGCCGTAGGCCAGTTCGGCCGCGAGGCGGCGGTCGAGGGGGGGCAGCCGCTGGCGCGCCAGTTCCCGTTCCATGGCCACGTCGGCGAAGGCCCCCGCGGCCACGGCCAGCAGCACCCGCCAGGCCAGCGCCCGGGGAGCGAGCCCCGGCGGCGGTTCAGGGCCGTTCGTCGTCATCGGCCCACGGGGGGTGCACCGTCGGGTGGCCAGGCTGCGGGGGTGAGACCGCTCAGACGGGTGACCCGCCAGCGGAAGCGGGCCAGGGGCAGCCGGCCCTCGGCGTCGACGGGAATGCCCTCGGCCAGGAGCAGGTCCCGCTGCATCCAGTCGGACCCCTCCCGCGCCGGGCTCATGGAGATGGTGCCGCGGGCGTTCACGACCCTGTGCCAGGGCACCTCCGAAGGCAGGGGGAGCCGGCGCAGGGCCCAGCCCACCTGGCGGGCGGCTCCCCAGGCCCCGATCAGTTCGGCGATCTGGCCGTAGGTGGCGAGCCTGCCCCGGGGAATGCGGGCAACGGCGGCGTAGACCCTTCGATCGAAGGAGCCCCGTGCCGCGGAGGAGGAGGGGGGATCGGACAGGGGTGCGACCATCGATTCCGCCCTCAGCCCCCTGCCGGGACCCGCTGCCCGCGATGCCGCTTCTGCCCCGCCGCTTCGAGCGTCTCCGCACGGTGCTCGACCGCCGCATGGGGGACCTCACGCTGCTGCTGGAGCACGTCGAAAAACCGCACAACCTCTCCGCCATCCTGCGGACCTGCGATGCGGTGGGCGTTCTGGAGGCCCATGCCGTCTGCCGGGAGGGCCGGCTGCCCACCTTCAACACCACCGCCCAGGGGAGCCAGAAGTGGGTGCCGCTGCAGGTGCATGCCGACGCCACCGAGGCCATCGCGGCGCTGCGGGGGCAGGGCCTGCGGCTCTACGGCACCCATCTGGGCACCGCCGCGGTGGACTACCGCCAATGCGACTTCACCGGACCCACCGCCTTCGTTCTGGGGGCGGAGAAGTGGGGGCTCAGCGCGGCCACCGCCGCCGGCATCGACCAGGCGATCGTGATCCCGATGCGCGGGATGGTGCAGTCCCTGAACGTGTCGGTGGCGGCCGCCGCCCTGCTCTTCGAGGCGCTGCGGCAGCGGCAGGCCGCCGGCCGGGTGCCGGCGCGGGGCGAGGGGGTGGACCCGCAGCGGTACCGCCGCCAGCTCTTCGAATGGGCCTATCCCCAGGTGGCGGCATGGTGCCGCCGTGAGGGTCGTCCGTATCCGGCCCTGGGTGAGCAGGGGGAGATTCTCGAGGACCTGCCCCGCACCGTCCGGCTGCGCTGCTGAGCGGAGCGGTTCAGCGGCGCTCGAAGGGTTCGAAGGCTTCCGAGTCATCGAAGCGGGCGGCGCCGGGCAGCAGCAGGGCCAGGGAGAGGGCGGCGATCTCCAGGGGCACCTGGCGTCCGCCCAGCAGCACCACCATCACGGCGGTCACCGCCAGGATCTTCTTGAGCAGGCCGATGGTGTCGTCGACATCCCGGCTGCCATCGCTCCAGAGCACGACGGCGGCGCTCAGCAGGATCAGGTCCAACCACCAGGGCATGGCGCTTCGGATGGCGGAGGTCAGCTGATCTCCACCTTCCCACAGGTGCGCTCCAGCCCGCGGCAGCACCAGGCACCGGCCAGCAGCGCCAGCAGGGGGAGTTCACCCCAGCGGGCGTAGGGGGTGAGCCGGCTGCGGCGGTGAACGGTCATGGCGCCGGTGGCGGGGATGCCGGCCGGCAGTCTGCCCCTCACCCGGCCACCGGCATCCACCAGCAGGCTCGGCCCTGTGTTCGCCGCACTCACCAGCCATCGGCCGGATTCGATCGCCCGCAGCCTCGCCAGGGCGGTGAACTGACCCTGCAGCTGGGCGGGGTAGGGGTCGAGGTTGGCGCTCGCCAGCAGCCAGCCCGCCCCCTGCCGGGCGGCGGCGGTGAGGGCGGCGCCGTCGGAGATCTCGTAGCAGATCGCCACCCCCACCGGCACCGAGGGGCGGCGAAGCAGCCGCGGGGCGGGGCCGGGTTCGAGGCCCCCGACGGCGGAGAGACCGCTCCAGCGGACCAGTCCGGCCAGCGGCACCCACTCG
>CAZVPB010000137.1:0-6401 GCA_964628165.1 uncultured Cyanobium sp. | reverse complement strand
CTGCCGGTGAAGGTGGTGGTGCTCAACAACGGCTGGCAGGGGATGGTGCGCCAGTGGCAGGAGAGCTTCTACGAGGAGCGCTATTCCGCCTCCGAGATGACCGCCGGGATGCCCGATTTCCCGGCCCTGGCCCACGCCTTCGGCGTGCGGGGGATGGCGATCGAGCGCCGTGAGGACCTGATGGCCGGTCTGGCCGAGGCCCTGGCCCATCCGGGCCCGGTCTTCGTGGACGTGAAGGTGCGGCGGAACGAGAACTGCTACCCGATGGTGCCCCCCGGCGCCAGCAACGCCCAGATGGTGGGCCTCCCCAGCCATCCCGAACTCGCCATCGACACCATCCGCCAGTGCGGCGCCTGCGGTGCCACCACCGCCAGTGCCCATCTCTTCTGCCCCAGTTGCGGCGCCAAGCTCTGAGACTGCTCGCGGTCCTGCTGACGGCGCTCCTGCTGGCCTGGCCGGCGGCGGCCGCCGCCGCCGCCGAAGTGCTGCAGGTGCGGAGCGGCACCCTCCTGCTGGTGGGGGACCGCAACCGCACCTACCCGGTGGAACTCGCCTGCGTGGCGGTGGCCGCCGGCCAGGAGGAGGAGGCCACCGCCTGGCTGCGGCAGGCGCTGCCGCGGCGCAGCCGGGTCAACCTGCTGCCGACGGGCAACGAGGCGGGTCACCTGCAGGCCCGTGTGGTGCGCCTCGCCGACGGCACCGACCTCGCTCAGGGGCTGATCGGGGCGGGGCTGGCCGCTCCGGCGGACTGCCCGTGAGCCTGAACCGCACCGCCCGGGGCATCGTGATGGTGCCCAGCCTGCTGCTGGGCGGGGCCTTCCTCGCCGCCGGCGTCTGGCTGGACGGCCCCGCGGCCGCCAACCGCGGCATCGCCCTGGCGCTCGGGGCGGTCCTCTTCGGAACCGGCCTGCTCACCCTGCTGCTGCCGGAAGATCACAGCGGCTGAGCGAAGCGTCCGGTTCTCCGCCAGATTCGGGGCAGAGGCGGAGGCTTCCGATGCTGGATCCCGATGTGCTGGTGGTGCCCTTCGAGCAGGTGGGCATCGACGCGATCGCCGATGTGGGGGGCAAGAACGCCTCGCTCGGGGAAATGATCCGCAACCTGGGGGCGCGGGGGGTGCGGGTGCCCGGCGGCTTCGCCACCACCGCCGCGGCCTACCGCCTGCTGCTGGACGCGAACGACCTCGAGGAGGCATTGCGGCAGGTGTTCGCCGGCCTCGACGCGGAGAACCTCGCGGACCTGCAGGAGGCGGGGCAGGCGGCTCGGCGGCTGATGCTGGAGGCGTCCCTGCCGGACCCGCTCCAGGAGGCGATCCTGGAGGCGTACCGGGCCATGGGGAGCGAGACCGGGGAGGCCGGGGCGGTGCCCTCGGTGGCGGTGCGCTCCAGCGCCACCGCCGAGGACCTGCCCGATGCCAGCTTCGCCGGCCAGCAGGAGACCTTCCTCAACGTGCAGGGGGAGGAGGCGCTGCTGGCGGCCTGCCGGCGCTGCTTCGCGTCCCTGTTCACCGACCGCGCCATCTCCTACCGCCAGAACAACGGCTTCGACCATCTGCAGGTGGCCCTCTCGGTGGGCGTGCAGCGGATGGTGCGGGCCGACCGCGCCTGCGCCGGCGTGATGTTCAGCATCGACACCGAAACCGGCTTCCGCGACGCGGTGCTGCTCACCGCCGCCTACGGACTGGGGGAGAACGTGGTGCAGGGGTCGGTCAACCCGGACGAGTACCTCGTCTTCAAGCCCACCCTGAACCAGGGCTATGCACCGATCCTCAACCGGCGTCTGGGCACCAAGGCGGTGCGGCTGATCTACGCCGAGGCGGACGCCGACACCGGCCGGGCGGTGCGCAACGTGGAGGTGAGCGAGGAGGAGCGCCAGCGCTTCGCCCTGGCCGACGACGAGGTGCTCACCCTGGCCCGCTGGGCGATCGAGATCGAGGAGCACTACAGCCGCCAGCGGGGGCAGCCCACCCCCATGGACATCGAGTGGGGCAAGGACGGCCTCAGCGGCGAACTCTTCATCCTCCAGGCACGGCCGGAGACGGTGCAGTCGCGGCGGCGGCAGGCGGTGCTGCGCAACTGGCGGCTCGAACCGCACGAGGCGGAGGAGATCACCTCGGGAAGGGCGATCGGCGCCTCGGTGAGCAGCGGCCGGGCCCGCGTGATCCGGGACCCCTCCGAGATCGGCAGGTTCGAGCAGGGGGACCTGCTGGTGACGGTGCGGACCGACCCCGACTGGGAGCCCATCCTCAAGAAGGCCAGCGGCGTGGTCACCGACCAGGGCGGCCGCACCTGCCATGCGGCGATCATCGCCCGCGAGATGGGCATCACCGCGATCGTGGGCACCGGCGACGGCAGCCGCGCAATCGGGGACGGCGAGACCATCACGATCAGCTGCTGCGAGGGGGACGTGGGGCACGTGTACCGCGGTGCGCTGCCCTTCCACGTGGAGGAGCGGGAGGTGGAGCACCTGCCCGCCACCCGCACCCGCATCCTCATGAACGTGGGCAATCCCGAGGAGGCCTTCAACCTGGCCGCCATCCCCTGCGACGGGGTGGGGCTGGCCCGGCTCGAGTTCATCATCGCCAACCACATCAAGGTGCACCCCATGGCGCTGCTGCGGCCGGAGAAGGTGCAGGAGGAGGAGGAACGGCGGGCGATCGCCGCGCTCAGCCGCCATCACGCCGAACCCGGCGACTACTACGTGGATCTGCTCGCCCAGGGGATGGCGCGGATCGCGGCGGCCTTCTTCCCCGATCCGGTGGTGCTGCGCTTCTCCGATTTCAAGAGCAACGAATACGCCCGCCTGCTGGGCGGCGCCGCCTTCGAGCCGGCCGAGGAGAATCCGATGATCGGCTGGCGCGGCGCCTCCCGTTACTACGCGGAGGCCTTCCGCGAGGCCTTCGGTCTGGAATGCCGGGCCCTCCGCCGGGTGCGGGAGGAGATGGGGCTGGTGAACGTGATCCCGATGGTGCCCTTCTGCCGCACGCCGGAGGAGGGGGACCGGGTGCTGGAGGAGATGGCCCGCCACGGGCTGAAGCGGGGCGAGAACGGTCTGGAGGTGTACGTGATGTGCGAGCTGCCCAGCAACGTGATCGGCGCGGAGGCCTTCGCTGAACGCTTCGACGGCTTCTCGATCGGTTCCAACGACCTCACCCAGCTCACCCTCGGCCTCGACCGTGACTCCAGCCTGGTGGCGGAGCTCTTCGACGAGCGGCACCCCACCGTGATGGAGATGGTGCGGCTGGCGATCCGCACCGCCCGCCGCTGCGAGCGCAAGATCGGCATCTGCGGCCAGGCGCCGAGCGACTATCCGGAGTTCGCCCGGTTCCTGGTGGAGGAGGGGATCGACTCGATCAGCCTCAATCCCGATGCCGTTCTCGAGACCCGGCTGGCGATCGCCCGGCTGGAGGAGGAGCTGGGCATCAGCCCGGAGTCCTCGGAGGGCTGAGAAGAGGCGGGTTCAGGGGCCGGCGAGACGGTAGGGGTGGCCTGGAAGCGGATCGATGAAGCGGGTGGGGAGACCTTCCTGCTCCGCCAGCCGCCGCACCGTCTCTTCCGCCTCCGGGGCTGCGCCTCGGGCCCACAACAGCCCGGCCAGCATCCCGCTGAAGCGCACGTCCCCGCCGGTGGTGCTGGCCAGCAGGGTGCGGGGCCGGAACCGGCGCAGCAGTTCCGGCAGCACGGTTCTGCCCCGCACGAAGGCCCCCGCCAGGGGAAGACCGAGGTCCACCACCGGCGTGATCACCGCGTCGAGGGGTTCGGGGCGCAGATCCCGGGGCGGGAACCCGTGCGGTTCGAGGTAGAGACGGCCCTCGTCGTGCTCCAGCAGGTAGCCGTTCTCCACCTGGGGCACGGGAGCCCCGGCGGTGGCGGTGATCCGCAGACCCTCGAAGCCGTGGTGTTCCCCCGGCGCCAGGGCGGTGACCCGCCGGAAGCCGAGCTGCCGCACCCGTTTCGCCGCCGCCGCCGAGCCGACCACGGGCAGATCGCGGTCGAGGTCCGCCAGGGAGGGGGGGTGGCAGTGGTCCGGCAGGCCCTGGGTGAGCAGCAGCAGATCCGGCGGAGCGGGCAGGGATCGCTCCTGGGGCAGCTCTCCCCGCAGCAGCCAGGGACCGGGCGGGAAGACGAGGGGTCCGCGCAGCCAGGGATCCACGAGCACCCGCAGAGCGCCGAACTGCAGGAACCAGCCGTTGGCACCGAGGTAGGTGGCGTGCAGAGCCATCGCCGCGGTTCAGCCCTGGGCCACGATGCCGCTCCACTGCACCGCCCTCACGGCATCCCGCCGCCAGGAGTGGAACAGCAGCGGCTCGGCGACGGTGCAGCAGGGACAGACGGAGATCCGTTCGGCGGGGATGCCCTCGTTGATCAGCTGCCGCCGGGTGGCGGCCCGGATGTCGAGACGGTCGCGGTCAGCCTCGTCATCCTCCAGCAGGGCGCCGCAGGCCCGCAGGTCCGCCAGCGGATCCTCGGCGTCCTCCGTTCCGTCGGCCCGCAGGGAGGCGGCCACCTGGCGGCTCACCTCCCGCGCCACCTGATAGCGCTCACCGCTGACGGCGGGGCCCAGCGCCACCAGCAGATCCGCCCGGCGGCTGCCGCGGGACTCGAGGGCAGCGACCGCCGCCGGCACGATGCGCCCTGCCACCCCGCGCCAGCCGGCGTGGCAGGCGGCCACGGCGCCGGTGGCCGCATCGGCCAGCAGCACCGGCGTGCAGTCGGCGCCGCTCACCCACAGGCTCTGCCCGCCCGCCTCGCTCACCAGGCCGTCCGCCTCGGGCCGGCTGCCGGCGCCGGCCCGCCCGGCGCCGAGCACGGTGGCGCCATGGACCTGGCGGGTGCGGTGCACGCTGATGCCGGCGCTCAGGTAGCCGGCAAGGGTCTCCGGGTCGCGGCCCTGCCACTGGCGGGTGAAGAAGCCGTGCTCGAAGTCGCTCAGCAGATCGGCCTGGAGGTAGTAGCCGCCGTAGGTGCCCACCCAGGTCCAGCCGGGCAGGTCGTTGAAGCCGGCGTCGGGCCGGTCGAAGGGGGGGGCGACCGCTTCAGCCATCGGGAAGGTCGCGGAGGATCCAGAAGCCCTCGAGACGGGGCTGGTCCTGGCGGGCCTGCACCGCCAGGAACTGCAGACCGGCCGCCTGGGCGCGCGAGGTGGCGAAGGTCTCGGCGGCGGCCTCGGCCTCGGCGGCCGGAAGCTCGGCCAGCAGCCAGCGGTCCTCCAGGCCCGCCTCCAGCACCAGGCGGCGGCCGTCGATGGCCAGCCGGACCGGCTCCAGCCCGGAGAGCCAGGCCGCGATCGCCAGGGCCCTGCGGCGGCTGAACAGCCGGATCCCCGGCACCGCCGGATCTCCGCCTCCGAGGTCCGGCAGGGGAACCAGACCGGCGAAGTCGATCTCCCAGCCGCCGGCCTCCCCCAGCAGCGAGACGGGCAGGCTGGCCCAGTCCCAGCGGTCCCCCCGCGCCGCCTCCGGCAGCGGCACCGCCACCGGCGGCAGGGAAGCGGGGGGCGGCGCGAGGGGACCGACGAGATACCCCTCCTCCTGCGGATAGACCTCCGCCTCCCGCTGCCGAAGCCATTCCACCAGGGCGTAGCAGCGCCGGCTCGGCACCAGATCGAGGCCCAGCCCCTCGGCGGCGCGCTGCACCATCGTCCGCATCGAGGCGCGCCAGCAGCGGAGGCGGCGGGGACGGCCGAAGCCCTCGGCCTCGGCCTCGGCCAGGGCGTCCTCGAGGGCCTGGCGCAGCCACACCGAGTTGACTTCGGTGGCGGGACACCGGCGCACCCAGCGGAACGGGGACCGCCCGGATCCGGACGGGGTGGAGCAGATGAGCAGCTCCCACCGCTTGCGGCCGTCCGGCTCCACGATCGGGCGGGAGTAGTAGTCGAGTTCCCAGTCGGGTCCGCCCACGATGGAGCCGGGCAGGGGGGTGGCGATCATCCGGCCGCCTGCTCCTGCTGGCGCAGCGTCTCGCGGGCACGGTGGGCCCGGTCGCCGGCCTCCGCCATCACCTTCTCCCGGTCCACCAGGATCTCGCCGGGCTGTCCCTCCAGCAGGGCGGTGTTGAGGGCGATCCTTCCCCGGCCGGGATCGAGCTGGGTGATCAGGGCCCGCACCGTGTCGCCGGGCTGGAACACCTCCCTCAGGTCGCGGAGGGCGCCCCCGCTGACGGCGGAGTGGTGCAGCAGCCCGCTCACGCCACCGAGGTCCACGAAGAATCCGTAGGGCTTGAGCGAGGCGACACGGCCCTCCACCAGCTGTCCCACCTCGAGTTCGGCGAATCGCGCCGCCGTGGCGGCCTTCTTCTCGGAGAGCACCAGCTTGCGGGTGTCCGGGTTCACCTCGAGGAACGTGACCCCCAGAGTGCTGCCCACCAGCTCTTCGTGGCGCTCTCCCTGCTCCAGCTGGGAAC
>CAZVPB010000136.1:0-6437 GCA_964628165.1 uncultured Cyanobium sp. | reverse complement strand
AGGCAGCGGGCCTGCTGGGTCTTGGGGAAGGCGATCGTGTCGCGGATCGACTCCTCCCCCGCCAGCAGCATCACGATCCGGTCGAGGCCGTAGGCGATGCCGCCGTGGGGCGGGGCACCCATGTCGAGGGCCTCGATCAGGAACCCGAACTGGCGCTCCGCCTCCTCCGGCGACAGGCCGATGGTGTGCAGCACCTGCCGCTGCAGGGCCGCATCGTGGATGCGGAGTGAACCGCCGCCGAGTTCGAGGCCGTTGAGCACCAGGTCGTAGGCCTGGGCCCGGGCGGTGGGCAGGGCCTGCGCCCAGCCGGCCGGATCGCTGCCGATGTCGGCGGGATCGGGGGCGCAGAAGGGGTGGTGCAGCGCCTCGAGGCGGTTCTCGTCGGCGTTGAACTCGAACATCGGGAACTCCACCACCCACAGGAAGTTCCAGGTGTCGTTCTCGCGGCCGGACGGCACCAGCCCCAGCTCGCGGGCGAGGTACTGGCGCACCCGGTCGAGCGCCTTGTTCACCGTGGCGGTGTCCCCCGCGCCGAAGAGCAGCAGGGTGCCGGGGGTGGCGCCGGTGCGCTCCAGCAGGGCGGCCCTGCGGTCCTCGTCGAGGTTGTCCTTGATCGCGCCGATGCTGTCGATCTCGCCCCCCTCCCGCACCCGGATGAAGGCCAGACCGCCGGCACCGGCGGCCTGGGCCTCGGCGAAGACATCGCCGCCGGGTTTGATGCGCACGTTGCTGAGGGCCTCATTGCCCCCCGGCACCGGCAGGCACTTCACCGATCCGCCGCCGGCCACCGCCCCGGCGAACACCTTGAAGCCCATGCCCGCCACGATGTCGCTCACGTCCGCCAGTTCCAGGCCATAGCGGGTGTCGGGCCGGTCGGTGCCGTAGCGGTCCATCGCCTCGGCCCAGGTGAGCCGGGGGAAGGGGCGCGGCAGATCGATCCCCTTCACCGCCTTCCAGATCGCGGCCACCAGCCCCTCGTTGAGCTCCAGGATCTGCTCGAGATCCATGAAGCTCATCTCCATGTCGATCTGGGTGAACTCCGGCTGCCGGTCGGCGCGCAGGTCCTCGTCGCGGAAGCAGCGGGCCACCTGGTAATAGCGCTCGAGGCCGCCCACCATCAGGAGCTGCTTGAACAGCTGCGGCGACTGGGGCAGGGCGAACCATTCGCCGCCGCACACCCGCGAGGGCACGAGATAGTCCCGGGCGCCCTCGGGGGTCGAGCGGGTGAGCACCGGCGTCTCCACCTCCACGAAGTCCCGCTCCTCCAGGAAGCCCCGCACGGCCTGCACGGTGCGGTGGCGCAGGCGCAGGTTGCGGTTCATCCGCTCGCGGCGCAGGTCGAGGTAGCGGTGGCGCAGCCGCACCTCCTCCCGCACCGGCTCCTCGTCGTGCACCGACACCGGGAACGGCAGGGTGCCGCCCACGGCATTGAGCACGCGGATGCCCTGGACGAGCACCTCGATCTCGCCGGTGGCGAGACGGTCGTTGACCGACTCCTGCGGCCTCGGGCGCACCGTCCCCTCCACCTGCAGCACCGTCTCGCTGCGCAGGTGGCCGGCCGTCTCGAACGCCTGGGCCGCCGCCTCGCCGGCGGTCTCCGGATCGGCGGTGAGCTGCACGGTGCCGCTGCGGTCCCGCAGATCGATGAAGATCACGCCGCCGTGGTCACGGCGGCGGTCCACCCAGCCGCAGAGCCGCACCGTGGCCCCGACGTCCGCACGCCGGAGGTCGCCGCACCCGTGGCTGCGCATGGGGGAACCGCACTGGAAGCGGCGAGTTTCCCACGCAGGCGTCGGGATCGCCCGCTTCAGCCTCGCCGGTAGAAGGGGCGCCGCACCACCACGGCCGGTTCGGTGCGGCCCCGGATCTCCACCGCCAGGGTGGTGCCGGGTCGGCTGCAGTCGGCCCGCACGCTGGCCAGGGCGATCGGCACCTCCAGGGTGGGGGAGAAGGTGCCGCTGGTGATGCGGCCCACCTCCTCGCCCTCCAGCAGCACCGGATGGCCATGGCGCGCGATCGCCCGCCCCTCCAGCCGCAGGCCCACCAGCCGCCGCCGCACCCCTTCGGCGGTCTGCCGTTCCAGGGCGGCGCGGCCGATGAAGTCGGCCGGCGTCTCCAGGTGCACGAGCCAGCCGAGGGAGGCCTCGAGGGGAGTGGTGCCGGCATCCATGTCGCTGCCGTAGAGGGGCAGGGCCGCCTCGAGCCGCAGGGTGTCGCGGGCGCCCAGGCCGCAGGGCGTCACCCCCGCCGCCAGCAGCCGGTCCCACAGCTCGAGGCCGCCCTCGGCATCGAGGAGCAGTTCGAAGCCGTCCTCGCCGGTGTAGCCGGTGCGGGCCACGAACACCGGCCGGCCCGAGAGGGCCAGGGTGCGGTGGCCGAAGCGCGGCAGCGTGCCGAGATCCCCCTCCAGCAGGGGCGCGAGCACGGTCTCGGCCCGGGGTCCCTGCACCGCCAGCAGCACGCCTTCCCCCTTGCGGTCGAGCACCTGGACGCCCTTCGGTTCCAGCTGCCGCCGCAGCCAGAGTGTGTCGCTCTCGGCGCAGGCGGCATTGATCACCAGCAGCACCTCGTCGCCGGCGTCGTAGACGATCAGGTCGTCGAGGATGCCGCCCTCCTCGTTGAGCAGAACCGTGTAGCAGGCCTCGCCCGGGCCGATCCGGAACAGATCGGAGGGCACCAGAGCCTGGAGCGCGTCCTTGGCATCGTCGCCCCGCAGCACGAGCACGCCCATGTGGGAGATGTCGAACATCCCCACCTCGTTCCGCACCGCCCGGTGCTCCAGGCGCAGGCCGCTGAACTGCAGCGGCAGTTCCCAGCCCTCGAAGGGCACCATCCGTGCCCCGGCCTGCCGGGTGACGGCCTGCAGGGGTGTCCGCCTGAGGATGCCGCTCTCCGTTGCCGCCGCCGAGGATTGCTCCGCCATCGCCGGCCTCCGGATCTGAGCGGATCCTATGGACGCCGCCGCCGGGGCGGCTGCGGATCGTCTTCGGAGAGTGGAAGAAACCCTGTACTTCCTTCTTCGTGATGCCCTGAGGCGCCCGCGCATGCCTAACTTGAGCGCCCGCAGGAGATCGCCGGATGCCCCCCCGCCCCAGCTGCTGCAGCTGCCGCCACGGCACCCCCCCGAGGGTGGCGGAAATGGGCTGGTGCCAGCTCCGACAGCTGGCCATCCATCCGGAGCTGGCGACCGAGCTGTGGTGCCCCCACTGGACGGCACGGCCGCCCCGTCTCCCCCAGACCGGCGGGGCGTCCATGGACCGCGTGGAGGGGACCGAAGCGGCCAACCTGCAGCTCAGCCTCACGCCGCTGATGCAGACCGCCTGAGCGTCCGGCAGCGAAGAAATCCTTAAGATTTGTGCCGGAGGTGTCTCCCGTGCGTGCCTGAGCACCGCCGGCGCCCGGATCGCGATAGGAGTGCTTTCATTCGGTCCACCCTCGGTTCTGGAGGTGCCACGCCTTGCCCGGAAACTCCTCGACCCTGTCGCCCGTCGACCTGATCGCGGCCCAGGTGGATTCCGAGACCCTCGTGCTGCCCACCGGCTCCTGCATCTTCAGCCGCGGATCCGATGTGGATGCCATCTATGCCCTGCGCCGGGGGTCGGTCGAACTGCAGAGCGATACGGGCGAGAAGATCTGCTACCGCTCCGGAGAGCTGTTCAGCTTCCAGGACATCGCCTGGCGGGAGGTGGCGCACCGGGGTGACGCGGTGGCCCTGACGCCGGTGGAGATCATCCGGCTCGACCGGATCCGGTTTCTCAACCTCGTGCACAATCACCCCACCCTCGCCCTGCTGCTGCTCGGCCAGCAGCACCGGAGGCTGCGGGAGCAGCGGGCCAGCGGCGCCTGCTGCTACTGATCCGGCCGGCCGGCGAGGAGCAGCAGGCTGCGCGCCACCTTCGCCGCCAGCACGGCGCTCACACCGCTGGGGTCGAGCTGGGGAGCGAGTTCCACCACATCCGCCGCCACCAGCCGGTGGTGGCGCAGTTCCTCCACCAGGGAGGCGAAGTCGGTCCAGCCGTAGCCACCCGGCTCAGGCGTTCCTGTGCCGGGCAGCACGGCAGGGTCGAACCAGTCCAGATCGACCGTCAGGTAGAGCGGCCGCCCCCGCAAGGGCAGCAGCGCCTCCGTCATCCGGCTCACCTCCACCCGCCGGCCGCTGTCGCGCAGCTCCCGGAACTCCTCGCGGGTGCCGCTGCGGATGCCCACCTGCAGGAGCCGGCCGTCGCCGAGGGCCTCCAGGCAGCGGCGCATGGCACAGGCGTGGCTGTGGCGGGCCCCCAGCCATTCGTTTCGCAGATCGGCGTGGGCATCGAGCTGCACCAGCACCAGGCCGGGGTGCCGCGCCGCCACGGCCGCCACGGCGCCGCTGCTGATCGAATGCTCGCCGCCGAGCATCAGCGGCCGCAGCCCCAGATCGAGCACCGCCTCGGTGCCGCGACGCACCGCAGCCACCACAGGTTCTGGCGCGCCGAAGGGGATGGCGAGGGCGCCGAGGTCGGCGAAGGCCAGATCCTCGAGATCCGCATCCAGCTGGGGGTCGTAGGTCTCCAGGCCGCTGCTCACCTCGCGGATCGCCGCCGGTCCGAAGCGGGCGCCGGGCCGGAAGGAGGTGGTGCCGTCGTAGGGCACACCGAACAGGGCCACGGCGCAGCCGGCCGGATCGCGGCGGGCGCCCATGTACACCGCTCCCTCGCGGTCGAACAGATCGGCGGTCAGGGTCGTGGTCATGGTGCTGCCGCGGCGGTGCCGGCCAGTTCCCGTTCGATGAAGGCGGGCATCGCCGCGAAGGCCCCCTGCTGCCAGCGGGGCGACCAGATCTCGCAGCCCGGCGCCACCGCCGCGGCCCGTTCGGGATCGGGACGTTGGTAGCGGGGGGTGTCGAGGGCGGCGAAGGTCCAGCTCCACCAGCCGCTCGGATACATCGGCACCCAGCCGTAGAGGGGATCGGCGTGGCCGAACACCTCCCGCAGCAGCCGCACCATGTCGAGGTGCACGTGGCGGAAGGCTTCCGGCGACTCGCTCTGGGTCGCGAACACCCCGCCGGGGCGCAGCAGACGGCGGCAGTGTTCGAAGAAGCTCTGATTGAAGAGCCCCTCCGCCGGGCCGGCCGGATCGGAACCGTCCACGATCACCACGTCGTAGCTGGCGTCGGGGGCGGAGGCGGCCCAGGCGATGCCGTCGCCGACGGTGAGGTGGCAGCGGGGATCGCTCCAGGCGGCACCGCCGATCGAGGCCAGGTGGCGCCGGCACAGCTCCACCACCAGGCCGTCGATCTCCACCAGATCGAGATGGCGCACCCCTTCGTGGCGGAGGCATTCCCGGGCGGTGCCGCCGTCGCCGCCGCCGATCACCAGCACCCGCTCCACCGAAGCCGCGCCGCAGAGGGCCGGATGCACGATCGGTTCGTGGTAGTGCCGCTCCTGCCGTTCGGCCGTCATCCAGCGGCCGTCGAGCAGCAGGGCCCGGCCGTAGGCGGCGGTGTCGATGATCGTGACGCGCTGCAGGGGGCTGTGGAGGTCCTCCAGCACCGCGGCCACCATGCCGTAGCGCACCTGGCCGTGCGTCTCGTCCACCCACTCCAGGGGCTCCGCCATCGTTCGCCAGCTCCCGGTCCGTGCGCCGTGGCTCCAGCTAACCCCTCCGCGGTGCCCCCTGTCACCCGCCGGTGTCGGATGGGTCTTTTTCGGCGGCCTCGGCCCGCAGGGCCGCCTTGGCGGCCTGCCAGTGCTCCTCGAGTTCACGGATGCCGCGGCCGGCGAGGTCGCCCGCCAGGGCCGCCTCCACCCGGGCGAAGCGGGCCAGAAAGCGGCGGTTGGTGCCCGCCAGGGCCTCCTCCGGATCGAGGCCGCTCCAGCGGGCCACGTTCACCAGGGTGAACAGCACGTCGCCCAGTTCCTCCTCGGCAGGACGGCGGTCCCCGCCGGCCGCGGCGGCGGCGAGGGCCTCCTTGAGCTCGTCGAGCTCCTCGTGCACCTTGTCCCACACCCCAGCCAGGTCGTCCCATTCGAAGCCGGCGGCGGCCGCCCTGCGGGAGATCGTCATCGCCGCCGCCAGGGCGGGCTGGCCCCGCACCTTGGCCCGCAGCCCGTCGCTGAGGGGACTGGCCGACTCCGCTTCCGTGTCGGATCCCTTGGCGGCCGCCGCCCCCGCCCTTTCCTCCGCCTTGATCGCTTCCCAGGAGCGGCGCACGGCGTCGCTGTCGCCGGCGGGCGCGTCGCCGAACACATGGGGATGGCGCCGCACCAGCTTCGCCGTGATGCCCTCGGCTACCGCCGCCAGATCGAAGCGCCCCGTCTCCGCGGCGATGCGGGCGTGCAGCACTACCTGCAGCAGCAGATCCCCCAGCTCCTCGGCCAGGTGGCGGTCGTCGCCGTGGCGGATCGCATCGGCCACCTCATGGGCCTCCTCCAGCACGTAGGGCACCAGCGAGGCGTGGG
>CAZVPB010000135.1:0-6612 GCA_964628165.1 uncultured Cyanobium sp. | reverse complement strand
ATCTCTCTAGCCGCCTCGTGTCCGCCTCGACCTCGCCTGCACCCCTGTCCCTGCCGGTGGTGGAGACCTTCCACTCGCTGCAGGGGGAAGGGCTCCATGCCGGCCGCAGCGCCTGGTTTCTGCGGCTGGCGGGCTGCACGGTGGGCTGTCCCTGGTGCGACACCAAGGTGTCCTGGCCCGCGGCGGCCCATCCCCGCCGCTCCCTGGTGGAGCTGGCGGCGGAGGGGCGGCAGGTGGCCGCAGACGGCGCGGCCTTCGCCGTGATCACCGGCGGCGAACCGCTGCACCACGACCTCGGCCCCCTCTGCGACGCACTCGAGCTCAGCGGGCTGCCGCTGCATCTGGAGACCAGCGGCGTGGATCCCCTCAGCGGCCGCTTCGCCTGGATCACCCTCTCGCCGAAGCGTCACCGGCCGCCGACGGCCGAACTCCTGGCCGCCTGCGATGAACTCAAGGTGGTGGTGCACGAGCCGGCGGACCTGGACTTCGCCGAGGCGATGGCGGCGGCGGCCGGCGGGGCGGAAGGCAGCAAGGCGCCCCATCTTCTGCTCCAGCCGGGCTGGGGCAGCGAACCCGGCCGAGACCTGGCGGTGGCGCACGTGCGCCGCCACCCCCGCTGGCGCCTCAGCCTGCAGAGCCACAAGTGGCTGGGACTGCGCTGAGATCAGGCATGCCGAAGCGAAGCGGGCCGATCAGCGCCTGAGGGCCTCCTGCCGGCGGGTCTCCGCCTTCCAGAGCCGCCAGCGCACCTGCAGATTCTTGGGGGCGTAGACGACGATCGGCAGGCTGGCGTTGTAGCGCACCAGGGTGGGCTCTCCGGCCAGGGGCACGAAGGCGCGGCGCGGCGGCTGATCCGGCGGGCAGGCCATGAGGGTGGACAGCGCCCGCTCGCCGCCGCTCACCCGGTGGACGGTGTACCCCCAGCCGGGCACGCTCTCCGGGGTGATGCTGCCCTGGAGCAGATGGCGGTTGCAGTCCACCTCCATCTCCCGGCCCACGATCAGCTCCACCCGCCAGTCGTCGGGATCGGACGAGAGGGCCGGATCCGGGCTGGACTTCAGCACCCCCGGCACCTGGATCACCCAGCGCGCTTCCCCGGCGCCGGGGGCCGGATAGGGCTTGAGGTCGAGCCGGGGAATCGCCCGCGCCGGGGCGGTGGCGGCCGCCAGCAGCGGCAGGAGGGCCGCAACCGCCGCCTGCCTGCGTGACCAGCGTGTCGTGCGTGTCGTGCGCCTGCCCATGGATCGATCCGCGGCTCCGCCGTCATCCTCACCGGCCGGAGACCGCCGGCCCGTGAGAAGGTGGGGATCCGTCAAGTCCGTCAAGAGTGCCCGAGCGGGTGCCCCCCCAGCCCACCGCCATCGCCCTCCTCTCCGGCGGACTGGATTCGGCCACCGCCGCCGCCCTGGCCCTGGAGGCGGGCGACCGGGTGATCGGCCTGTCCTTCGACTACGGCCAGCGCCACCGCCGCGAGCTGGCGGCCGCGGCGACGGTGGCGGACACACTGGGCCTGGCGGAGCACCACACCATCACCGTCGACCTGGCGGCCTGGGGCGGCTCGGCCCTCACCGACCCGGGCATCGCCATTCCCGGCGGCGGCGTGGTGAGCGACGTGATCCCCCCCACCTACGTGCCGGGGCGCAACACCGTGTTCATCGCTGTGGGGCTCAGCCTGGCGGAGGCCCGCGGCGCCGGGCGGATCGTGCTGGGGGTGAACGCCGTGGACTATTCCGGCTACCCCGACTGCCGGCCCGACTATCTGGCCGCCTTCCAGACCCTGGCGGATCTGGCCACCAGGGCGGGCCGTGAAGGCCGGGGACCGCGACTCTGGGCGCCACTGGTGCAGTGGAGCAAGACCGAGATCGTGCGCGAGGCCCTGCGGCTGGGGGTGCCGATCGAGGCCACCTGGAGCTGCTACGCCGGCGGCGAGCGCCCCTGCGGCGTCTGCGACAGCTGCCGCATCCGCGATGCCGCCCTGATCGAGGCGGGCCGGGTGGACCTGACCTCCCATGGCGCAGCTTGAGCTGCCCTGGCGGGAACCCGCCGCCGTGGCCGACGCCCTGGCCAGCGCCTTCGGGCAGGAGGGGATGGTGTGGCTCGACGGTGACGGCAGCAGCCTGGGGAACCAGGTGCTCCTGGCCGCCGATCCGCTGGACCAGCTGTGCTGCCGGGGCCGCCCGGGCGATGCCGGCGCCAGCGATCCCTTCGCCGCTCTGGCGCTCATCGAGCGGCAGCGGCAGGGGCACTGGCTGGGCTGGATCGGCTATGAGGCCGCCGCCTGGGTGGAGCCGGCCGACCACTGGCAGGCCTCCGACATGGCGAGCCTCTGGGCGGTCCGCCACGATCCGGTGCTGCGGTTCGATCTGCCGGCGCGGCGTTGCTGGCTGGAGGGCAGCGATGCCGGCCGCAACTCCCGCTGGGCCGCGCTGGTGAAGGAGATCCCGCCGGTGGCGGGCCCGGAAGCGGAAGGCGCCGTGATCGCCGGCGAGGGCTGGCACTGGCACACCGACGCGGCCGCCTATGGGACCGGGGTGGAGCGGATCCGCCGCTGGATCGCCGCCGGCGACCTGTTCCAGGCCAACCTCACCGCCTGCTGCGAACGGCAGCTGGCCACCGCGCCCGACCCGCTGGCCCTTTACCACCGCCTGCGCCGGGTCTGCCCCGCCCCGTTCGCGGGCCTGGCCATCGCCGGCGGAGAAGCCCGGGGCGAGGCGGTGCTCTCCGCCTCACCGGAGCGGTTCCTGCGGCTGGAGGCCGACGGTGTGGTGGAGACGCGGCCGATCAAGGGCACCCGGCCCCGCCACGCCGATCCCGAGCCGGATGCGGCGGCCGCCGCGGAACTGGTGTGCAGCGCCAAGGACCGGGCCGAGAACGTGATGATCGTGGACCTGCTGCGCAACGACCTGGGCCGGGTGTGCCGACCGGGATCGGTGGAGGTGCCCCAGCTGGTGGGGCTGGAGAGTTACCGCCAGGTGCACCACCTCACCTCGGTGGTGCGGGGAAGGCTCCGGCCGGGGCTGGGGGCCGCCGATCTGATGCGGGCCTGCTGGCCCGGCGGCTCGGTCACCGGGGCGCCCAAGGTGCGGGCCTGCCGCAGGCTGAACGAACTGGAACCGGTGCCGCGGGGCCCCTACTGCGGCTCCCTCTTCCACCTCGCTCCCGGAGGAACACTCGACTCCAACCTGCTGATCCGCAGCGTGATGGTGAAGGACCGGCGGCTGCGCCTCCACGCCGGAGGCGGCATCGTGGCCGATTCCGATCCCCGGACCGAAGCCACCGAAATGGGCTGGAAGATCCGGCCGCTTCTGGAGGCACTGGGAGAGGAGGTCATCCCCCAGGTAAAGAACCCGTGAATGGCGGGTTAAGACAGGCGAACCGGTCACATCGCATGGTCTGCAGGTTCACACGAAGGCGTGGCGGGGATGGCAGGCGATCGCGAGTGCTGGCGGAGACAGTGATGAACCTGGCCCGATGTGGGAACCATGGCGACGCCCGTCTTCATCAACGAATTCCACTACGACAACAACGGGACGGACACGGGCGAATTCATCGAGATCGCCGGCCCTGCCGGCACCGATCTGAACGACTGGAGCCTGGTGCTGTACAACGGCTCGAACGGAGCCGAATACAGCACGGTTGTGCTGAACGGCACCATCTCCGACCAGGGGAATGGCTTCGGCGTGCTGGTCATCAACTTTCCATCCAACGGGATCCAGAACGGGTCGCCGGACGGCATCGCCCTGGTGGAGCCGTCGGGAGGCGTTGTGCAGTTCCTCAGTTACGAGGGGAGCTTCACGGCCGTGGGCGGCCCGGCGGATGGACTCACCAGCACCGACATCGGTGTGAGCGAAGCAAGCACTACGCCAAGCGGATTTTCGCTGCAGCTCAACGGAACCGGCAGCGTCTACGAGGACTTCACCTGGGCTGCCCCGGCGGATGACTCGCCGGGGGAACGGAACGCAGGGCAGACCTTCGTGGCCAGCCCACCCCCTCCAGGTCCTGCTCTGACCCTCATCAGCGACATCCAGGGAAGCGGGGCTGCCTCACCTCTGGTCGGCAATCTGGTCACGATCGAAGCGATCGTGGTCGGCGATTTCCAGGACGGCGACGCCGACACCACCAGAAATCTGCGGGGCTTCTACGTCCAGGAGGAAGACGCCGACACGGATGGGAACCCCCTCACCTCGGAGGGGCTGTTCGTGTTCGAGGGGAGCAACCTCATCACCGATGTACATCTCGGCGACAAGGTCCGCATCACCGGCACGGTGGACGAGTTCTTCGGTGAGACGCAGCTCGACACGATCACCGACATCACGGTGCTCAGCTCGGGCAATCCACTGCCCGCCGCCGCCGCGGTCACCCTGCCCGCCAGCCCGGCCACCCTGAGCCAGGACGGCCGCTTCCAGCCCGACCTGGAGACCTTCGAAGGCATGCGGGTGCGCTTCAGCGACACCCTCACCATCTCCGAACTCTTCCAGCTCGACCGGTTCAACGAAATCCGGCTCGTGCAGGGGGAGCGTCCCCAGCAGTTCACTCAGTTCAACGCCCCTGATGCTGCGGCCTACGAGGCCCACCTCGAGGAGGTGGGGGCGCGGACGATCGTCTACGACGACGGTCTGAGCGTGCAGAACGCCGCCATCGGCAACCTGGATGGCTTCGGTCCGGTCTTCGGCACCGCCGACGCACCGCGCATGGGCGACACGATCACCGGGCTGGAGGGGGTGCTGAGCTACCAGTGGGCCGGCAATTCCGCCAGCGGCGCCACCTGGCGGGTGCGCTCCGTCGTGGACGGCACGAATACCTTCGTGGAGGGGAATCCCCGCCCCGTGTCACCACCGGATGTGGGCGGCAGCCTGAAGGTGGCCAGCTTCAACGTGCTGAACCTCTTCGCCACCCTCGATGGCGGCAGCACGACCACAGCCAACGGAGAGGATCCGCGGGGCGCCGACGATCTGACGGCCTTCGGCGTCACACCCGCAACCGCGGAACTCGATCGCCAGAAGGACAAGCTCGTCAGCGCCATCCTCGGTCTGGATGCGGACATCATCGGCCTGGTCGAACTCGAGAACGACTTCCTCGAGGGCTCAGCCGGGAATGCGATCGCGCTGCTGGTGGACGAGCTGAATGCCGAGACCAGCCCAGGCCGCTACGCCTGGGTGGATCCCGGCTCCCGGTTCGTGGGGGATGACGCCATCGCAGTGGGCTTTCTCTACGACACCACGGCGGTACGCCCCAAGGGTGCAGCCGCCATGCTTGCCACTCCGGAGTTCCTCGACCCGAACAACTCCGGAGAGGACAGGAACCGCGCCGCCCTCGCCCAGACGTTTGAGGAGATCGCCAGCGGCGAGCCCTACACCGCCGTGGTCCACCACTTCAAATCCAAGGGAGCCAGTGGACTCGACTCCAATCCGGCGGCAAGCCCCGCCGATGTGGATCAGGGCGATGGCCAGGGGTACTGGAACGACACCCGCACCAGGGCTGCCCAGGCTCTGGCCGCCTGGCTGGAGACGGATCCCACCGGCAGCGGCGACGCGGACATTCTCATTCTCGGCGATCTGAATGCCTATGCGAAGGAGGATCCGATCACCTATCTGGAAAGCATCGGCTATACCGATCTGGCCCGCCTCTACGGGGGGCAGAACGCCACCTCCTACGTCTTCGACGGACAGACCGGCAGCCTCGACTACATCCTGGCCAGCCCCTCCCTGATCGCCCGGGCACAGATCAGCGGAGCGGGGGTGTGGTCGATCAATGCCGATGAGGCCGACGCCCTCGATTACAACCTCGATTTCGGCAGGGATGCCGCCATCTTCGATGGAACGGTCCCGTACCGCTCCTCCGACCATGACCCGCTGCTGGTGGGTCTGAATCTCTCCAGCACCTTCACCCTCGAACTGCTGCACATCTCCGACCAGGAGGCCGGTGCGGCGGCCATCCAGGACGCCCCACGCCTGTCGGCGGTGCTCAACGCGCTGCGGGCCGAGGATCTCGGCGGTGACGGCCTGCCCGACAACACCCTCACCCTTTCCTCCGGCGACGCCTTCATCCCGGGTCTCTTCTACGACGCCTCGGAAGCCGTGTTCGGCTCCGGTGGCATCGGCGACATCCAGATTCAGAACGAACTGGGGATTCAGGCGATCGCCTTCGGCAACCACGAGTTCGACTTCGGCACCGCCACCCTGGCGGGGCTGATCGATGGCACCGCGACCGGCGGCTTCGCCGCCTTGCTGGCATCCACGCTGGCGGGACTGGATTTCACCGGCACCGCCTTCCCCTACCTGTCCACCAACCTCGACGTCTCCACCGACGCGAATCTGGCATCCCTGGCGGTGGCGGGTGGAGGCGCGCCCCAGGCGAACAGCATCAGTTCCTCGGTGGTGATCGAGGTCAACGGCGAGCCGATCGGCGTGATCGGCGCCACCACGCCGACCCTCGGCATCATCTCCAGCCCAGGGGATGTGACCATCGCGCCCGGCGGTTTCGCCGCCAGCCCCACCCCCGCCCAGCTCGATGCCCTGGCGGCCGAGATCCAGGCGGAGGTGGATGCCCTGCTGGCCGCCAATCCCGGCCTGAACAAGGTGGTGCTGCTGGCCCACATGCAGCAGCTCGACA
>CAZVPB010000134.1:0-6614 GCA_964628165.1 uncultured Cyanobium sp. | reverse complement strand
GTGCTGGCCAAGTGCTACGGCGGCGACATCTCCCGCAAGAAGAAACTGCTGCAGAAGCAGGCCAAGGGCAAGAAGCGCATGAAGGCCATGGGCAAGGTGGACGTGCCCCAGGAGGCCTTCATGGCCGTCCTCAAGCTGAACCAGTAGAGAACGGCCATGGCCTGGTTCCTCTGGACGGTTCTGGGGCTTGCGGTGGTGGGCACGATCGTCCTCTACAACCGGCTGGCCCAGCTGCGGGTGACGGTGGACTCGGCCTGGTCGGATGTGGATGTGCAGCTGAAGCGCCGCCACGACCTCGTGCCCAACCTGGTGAACGTGGTGAAGGGCTATGCCGGCCATGAACGGCGCACCTTCGAGGCGGTGGTGGCGGCGCGGCAGGCGGCGGTCACGGCCCGCACCCCCGAGGCCCGGCAGCAGGCGGAGGCTGCGCTGGGGCGGGGCCTGGGCAACCTGTTCGCCCTGGCGGAGAACTATCCCGAACTGAAGGCGGCCACGGGCTTCACGGCGCTGCAGCATCAGCTGGCCTCGATCGAGGAGGCGCTGCAGAACGCCCGCCGCTACTACAACGCCGTGGTGCGGGACTACAACACCCGCCTGGTGCAGTTCCCCTCCAATCTGGTGGCGGCGGGCTTCGGATTCCGCCGCGCCACCTTCTTCCGGCTCGACGGGGAGGTGGAGCGCCAGGTGCCGGAGGTGACGTTCCCCGGGTGAACCGGCGTCGGCCCCGCTGGACGAGCGAGCGGCGGGCCGCGCTCTTCGCTGGTGTGCCTGCGGCCCTCCTCGCCGTGCTGCTCGCGGTGGGTCTGGCGGTCGCGCCATCGCCGGTGCGGGGGCAGGCCGATGGCACCCGCAGCCTCACCCTCGAGGCGTTCGAACTCACGGCCCGCATCGAGCCCGATGCCGACGTGCGGATCCGCGAGAGCATCACCGCCCGCTTCCAGGGCAGCTGGCGGGGCCTCACCCGCGACATTCCGCTGGTGAGCCGCTCCGCGGCCGGCACGGTGCGCATCGGCATCACCGGCCTGGCGGCCTGGGAGGGGTCGCGGCCGCTGCGGCTCGAGCGGCGGCGCGATGGCGACGAGCTGCGGCTGCGCCTCCATGTGCCGGACGCGGCCGATTCCACCCGCATCGTGGATCTGGACTACCGGGTGCGGAACGGCATCCGCCGCTTCGACGACCACGACGAGTTCTACTGGAACGTGACCGGCGCGCAGCGCAGCGTCGGCATCGGCCGCGCCGAGGCCCTGGTGCTGCTGCCGCCGGGCACCACGGATGTGCGCGCCGTGGCCTTCACCGGCGTGGATGGCTCCACAGCCAGCAACGCCACGGTGGAGGTGGAGGGACCGCAGGTGCGGGTGCGCACCACCGCTCCGCTGGCGGCAAACGAGGGGCTCACGGTGGCCGTGGCCTTCCCGAAGAACGTGGTGCGCGAGCCCGGCCGGCTGCTGCGGGCCTGGCGGTGGCTGCGGGACCATCCGGTCGCCCTGCTGCCGCCGCTCACCGGCGCCCTGCTGCTGGCGGCCTGGTGGAAGGTGGGCCGCGATCCCGCCGCCGGCGCGGTGGTGACGCTCTACGAGCCGCCCGCGGACCTGGCGCCGGGCCAGGCCGGTGCCCTGATCGACGAGCGGGTGGACGGCCGGGATCTGGCCGCCACCCTGGTGGACCTGGCGATCCGGGGGGTGCTGGCGATCCGGGAGGCCGGCAGGAGCGGTCTGCTGCGGCGGCCGGCCTTCGAGCTGGAGCTGCGGCGGGGCCAACAGGAGTGGAACGATCTGCGGAGCTATGAGCGCCGCCTGCTGGACGGGCTGTTCCGCCAGGGCCGGGCCGGTGAGCGGATCCCCTGCCGCAGCCTCGACGACGACCGCGCCGAGGCCCTGCGCCGCAGCCGCGACGATCTGGCCCGCTCCCTGCTGGACCGGGGCTGTTACCGCATCCGGCCGGCCCGGGTGCGGAACCTCTGCACCGGCGTGGGGCTGGCCATCATCATGGCCGGGGCGCTGCCGCTGCCGCCCTGGCTGGCACTGGATCCCCGCGTCGGCCACCTGGCGCTGCCGGCCAGCGGCGTGCTCTGGATCCTGTTCGCGCCGCTGATGCCGGCCCGCACGCTGGCGGGGGCGCGGCTGCAGCGGCAGGTGCGGGGCTACGAGCAGTTCATCCGGCGGGTGGAGAGCGACCGCTACCGGCGGCTGATCCGCTCGCCCGAACAGTTCGAGGCGGGCCTCCCCTACGCGATCGCCTTCGGGCTCAATGCCCGCTGGAGCCATGCCTTCATCGGCCTGCTCACGGCGGCGCCGGCCTGGTACGTGGCGGAGCGGAGCGGCACGGGAAGCTTCGATCCGGTGCGGTTCGAAGGCTCGCTGGAGAGCTTCACGAGCGCGGCCCGCGATCTGGTGAGCCTGCCGCGGAGCAGCAGCAGCGGCGGCTCCGGCTTCTCCGGCGGCAGTTCCGGCGGGGGATCGGGCGGCGGCAGCGTGGGGGGCTTCTGAGGGCGGCGGCCGGATTTCAGACTCTGGCTACGGTTGGACCGTCCAGCGAGCAGGAGGCGCCATGGCCGGGGAGCAGGGGACATGGCCGCGGCTGCTGGGCTGGATGCGGCAGAACTGGCTGCAGGTGCCCACGCTGGCGGTGGGGCTGCTCACGCTGCTGGGGGTGAGCACCCTCAATTCGCGGATGAGCACTTCGGAGATGCTCGTTCAGCAGATCGAGAACCTCAAGAAGTCCGACGACATCCACCGCAACGTGTCGATCCTGGCGATCGAGCACACCCTCTCCTCCCGCAGCCCGGTGGAGGGGGTGCACCACGATCTGCTGCTGATCCGGGTGCTCAACGAGATCCTGCGGTACGACAAGGCGGCCGGACTGCTGGTGGGGGAGAAGAGCGAGGCCTCGCGGCAGCGGGTCGCCCACATCCACCGCATCCTGCGGGAGAAGCTGGTGGAACTGAACCCCGCCTGCGCCCGCCGCTTCGACGCCCTGGCCGATGCGGGCAGCCGGCTGGAGTTCGAAAGCAGCGACGCGGTGGTGTCGCCCGAGGCCGGCCTGCAGGGGCTGATCGCCAGCGGCGAGTGTCGCAGTGCCGCCGCCCTCGGCGTTCTGCCGGTGTGGTGGCCGGGCAAGGCCACCCACGACACCGTGCTGCGCACCTCGGTGCTGTCGCTGGCGGAGATCCAGGGCACCACCGCGGCGGAGGAGCAGAAGCCCCTCTCCAGCCAGATCACCCGGCTCGAGGATGATGCGGCCGCAGGGGAACCCGGCAGCCTCGATGTGACGCAGCTCAGCGGCGACGCGCTCGCCACGGCCACGCAGATCGTGACGGCGGCGGTGGTGAGCGACGAGCGGAAGAAGGTGGTGGCGCAGAAGTGGGGCAAGGCGCCCGAGGCCCAGCACGTGTTCCTCCACTACGACAACCGGAGTGACTTCGCGGCGGTGAAGAAGCTGGCGCAGGAACTCTCGCAGCAGGGGTATTTCGTGGAGAAGACGATCCGCCTTGTGCCCCCCGAGGACCGGGCCTGCGCGGCACGGTCGCAGGTGAAATATTTCCACGAGGAGGACCGCGACGAGGCGCGGAAGCTGCTGCAGAAGACCAACGAGCTGGTGCCGAAGCCGAAACGGATTCGCCTCGATGGGGAGAGGGGGCTGACCGACCTCAGCAACTGGACCCTCTCGGCCAAGGTGCCCCGCGGCCAGCTGGAGCTCTGGTGGATCGCCTCCGGCGACCGCTGCGAGGCCGCCAGGGCCGACCGGGCCGGCAGGGAGAGCGCGGAGGGTTAGGCGCCGCGGGCAAGCCCCCCTCGGTCGGCGGTGGGGCTGGTTTCCATGCTGGTGAGGACCAGCCCCATGGCCGAGACGAAACCGATCAGAAAGGAACGCAGCATCCTGCCGGGGCCGAGGCTCACGGTTTCGCCAACAACGGTGGAGAGAATGAGCATCGCCAATCCGGCCAGTACCCCGAAGAACACCATCCGCCGCAGGCGTGAGCGCAGCCATCTCACCTGGCTGAAGAGGGAGACCTCGCGGGCATGGAAGGCCAGCAGGGCGATCACCGCGCCGAACATGGCGCCGAACGAGCCGGTGCGTGCGATCTGATCCCCGATGCCGGCCTGGCGGATGCCTCCCTCCAGCACACTGAGGCCGAAACTGAAGAACAGGGAGGAGAGCATTCCCGCGATCGCGCCGAGTCCGAGCACGGCCTTCCAGCCGCCCAGGGAACGCTCGGAATAGGAGATGAGCGTGCAGAAGCCGGCGAAGGACAGCCCTGCGAGCAGATAGAGAGCACCCGGTGAAACGTCCGCGAACCGGGGTGAGAAATGCAGGATCATCCCGTTCAGGCAACCCAGCACGAAACCCACCATGGCGTTCTGAAAGAGGTGTCCCGCCAGGCGGCTGTGCACATCCCCGATCGGCAGCACGAGGGAGGGCATGCCGAGAATGTCGACGATCTTCTGGCGGTCGTCGCGGGTGAGGCCGTTCTTCACATAGAAGCTGGAGATGTAGGTGTCGAGTTTCTCGAGAATCTGGTCCTGCAGTTCCGCTTCCCGCTGCTGCATGTCGTGCAGGGCCATCTGCGGTTCTTCCATCTCCTGTTCAAGGGTGTTGAGCTCTGTGAGTTCACACCACAGGTAATCGAGCCCGAGTTCGGTCCATTCGTCGCCCAGCTCGTCCCATCGTTCATCCTGGATGGCCTGATGGCGGAGATCCCTGGCGCCGGTGATGAGCTGGTGACACTTCCGCTGCCGCACCTCCTTGCGCAGCTTGCCGAGGTCATCCACGGGGGTGGGATCGGGGATGGTGGACATCAGCAGATCCAGCAGCATTCGATAGGGACTCACCTTCAGGTTGCCGATGGCGGGGTAGGTGGTGCTGCCCGCACCGAAGGTGAGCAACGCAATGCCGAGAACCTTCGTGAACGTGGCGGTGTCCACCTTCTTCTGGGTGAACAGCTCAGGCACGAACCAGTAGCTGATCGCCAGATAGAGAGCAAGGGTGAGAAGCAGGAAGATGCAGTAGACGAAGGCCTTCAGCAGAGGATTGCTGGTTTTGCGCGACATCTTCTCGTTGGCGTCGCGCCAGCAGATGATCGCAATCAGCACGGCACCCGCCGTCAGGGTGACGATCGCCTCCCAGCCCAGGGTCATGTCAGGCGCCGGCGGCTTGCGGCTCCATTGTCCGCCGATCGCCGCCGCTGGGAACCCTGCCCGGGCAGAGGGCCTGGGAGCGGATGATGAATCCGCTTGAGTGCTGGCCGAAGCGCTGGCGCAGGACGTGCGGTGGCTGGTGGGGTCAGGCCGTCAGCGCGGCCAGATCGATGGCAGGGGGCAGGCCTGGCCGGGGCTGTGACAGCCTGCGCAGAAGTCGATGATCCGCCGTGATCAGGGTGGCCGCTTCCCGCTCGGCAAGGGCCACGTAGAGGCAGTCGTAGGCGGGATGATCCAGCTCCCTGCACCAGTGCCCGGCCCGCTCGAGCAGCGCCGCGGCGGGGACCAGCCGGTGAAACGGCTCGGCGGCCCTGAGCGACAGCACCTGGAACTGCTCGGAGGTGATCGCCCCCAGCCGCAGGCATTTCCACCCCGTGTTCAGAAGTTCCACCAGCACCAGATCGGGCGCCAGCAGCTGGCGGGCGGGCTCGGCTTCCAGCAGCCGGGCGGCCTGCTCCGATCCAGGCACCGCCGCGAACCAGCCGAAGGCCACCGACGCGTCCACCACCCAGGAGGCAGGTTCAGCGGCCATCACGGTCCTCACGGATGAGGGCCGCCACGTCGAGGCTGCGACCGGCGGTTGGCGTGGTGGCCCGCAGGCGGGCCAGTTCCTCCCTGAGCGACTCGCTTTCCCGGGCCGCTGCGGTGAGCAGATCGCGCAGGCTCTGCTCCAGGGAGACGCCCCGTGCGCGAGCCCGGGCCCTGAGCGCTGCCACCACGTGATCGTCCAGTTGCCGGATCAGCACCTGAGCCATCACCCCTCCGGTTGATAGCATCAACGATAGCGTTGGCTCTGGCCCGGCGGCTGGACGCTGTCGGCCGAGGGGCACTGCGGAAAGCTGGAGCTGTGGTGGATCGCCGCCGCTGGGAACCCTGCCCGGGCACTGGTGCGGAGGACCCCATGCTGCCTGTGGCGATCGGCGTGGCCCTGTTGCTGCTGCTGAGCAGCGCCTCGCTCCAGACCGTGGCGCTGCAGAGCCATGGGCTGGCGGCGGCGGCGGAGCGGGCGCGGCGGGCGGAGGACGACCTGGCCTCGGCCGCCCACGACCTGGTGGGGGATCTGAACCTGGCCCACCGCTGCCTGCTGGGCCGGCCGTCAGCGTCCTGGCGCGCCGCCGATCCCACCTGCCCGGCGCCGGCGGCTCTCACCGCCCCGCGCCACCTCGAGACCCCGGCCGTGGACTACGTGCTGTTGGAGTGGAGCCCGGCGGGCAGCGGCACGGCGGCGGAACTTGTGCTGGAACTGCCCGAATCGGCGGGGGAACCGGCCCGGCGGGCCGCCTTCGCGGTACGGCTGGCGGGCACGGGCACCGACCGCCAGGCGGTGGCGCTGCGGCCGCTGGGGCTGCGGGGGGTGGTGGAGTGAGGTGGTGCGACCAGGAGCGATGCGAGGACAGATCGAGGTGAAGGACGACTTCG
>CAZVPB010000133.1:0-6647 GCA_964628165.1 uncultured Cyanobium sp. | reverse complement strand
CGAGAAGAGCAACTGCCGATGACTCCCTCCTCCCTCATGCCCCCATCCCCGTCAGACGGCCAGCTCCGCGTTCTCGGAGCCCTCGGCGAGGGCTGGCGCGCCTTCTGCCTCGCTCCCTGGCCCTTCGTGGGCTTCGCCCTGCTGGTGGGCTTCCTGCAGGGACTCTGCAACCTGCTCCAGAACCCTCTCTCCCAGGCCAACGGGCAACCCCCCAGCGCTCCGGCCGTGGTCATCGGGATCATCGGAGCCGTTCTCAGCGTGGTTGTGAGCCTGTGGGCCACCACCGGCATGGTGCGCGGCGCCTGGACCGCCCTGGAGGGAGAGCGGCCAGTCTTCTCCAGCTTCACCCGCTGGGACGGCCGTGCCATGACGAGGCTGTTCTGGGCCAGCCTCGCCCTCACGGTGATTCTTGCCGTGATCCTGGGCATCGCCCTCGCCCTGGGCCTCGGTGTGTTCGCCCGGATCAGCCAGGCTCTCCAGGCGCTGCCGATCCTCGCTGCGCTGGTGGTGCTGATCTATCTCGCCGTGAATCAGAAGTTCCTCAGTCAGATCGCCCTGCTGGAGGGCCCGGGCGCCTGGTCCACCCTCGCCCGCGGCCGTCAGGTGGTGGACCCCCAGTGGGGACGCGTGCTCCTGCTGGCCCTGCTCGAGGCGCTGGTGATCTTCGTCGGTGTGCTGCTCTGCTTCGTGGGCCTGCTGGCCGCGGCACCCCTGGTGGTCTGCGTGAGCACCGCTGCCTACCGCCAGATCTTCGGCAGCGAAGACCGCACCGGACTGCTCAGTCCGTGAGCCGCTCCAGTTCCGCCTGAAGCTGGTCACGGCTCCAGGCGGTCACCACGAACACCTCCTGGGCACTGCTGCCCCGCCGGGCCAGGAGCTTGAAACCGCCGGTCACCGGGGTGGAGATCCGCAGGATCAGGCGTGGGCTTCGTCCCCTCACCCTGCGGATCACGGCCGGGGTGACGGTGTCGATCCCGGGACGATCGGCCAGCCTCCTCAGCAGGGGGATCAAGCCCTCCACATAGGTGCTGTGGGTGACCACGAGCCTGCCCATGCGCCGTGGTGTCCCCGCTCAGGCCCGCTCGAGGGGGGCCATGGTGAGCCCCTCCGCCCCCAGCAGCTGGTGGTAGTGCTCCGCCTGTTCCTGAGGGCCGCTCCACACCACCGCCGATCCCTCGCCGTCGATGCGGTGAGCCAGCTCCCACGCCCGGTCGGGCTGCATGCCGGGCAGGTGTCTCACCAGCACATCCACGACGTGCTGAAAGGTGTTGACGTCGTCGTCGAGCACGATCACCCGGAAATGGGGGTAAGGGCTCCGCTGCCGCCGGCGTTCCTTCGTGACGGCGGGGCTGGTGGCCGTCATGCCGACCGAGGTGCTGACGAGGCGGACCATGTGGATTCCACGGGACGCTGCCGGCACCCTAGGTAACATCGGCATACCTGCTCGAACCTCCGTCGTGCTGATCACCCTCGGCTGGGCCTCCCTCGCAGCCATCTTCAGCTTCTCGATCGCCATGGTGGTGTGGGGCCGCAACGGTGACAACACTCTTCCCTTCTGAGATCCGGCTCTCCGGGGACACCCTCCTGGCCGCCCTGGCCTCCGGCCTCCTCCTGTTCGTGAGCCTCGGGGTGGTCTACCTCTCCTCCGTCGAATGGCGGGACAGACGGCGACGTGCCCGCGAGGCCCGCGGTCGCCGCTCCTGAGCGCTCCCCCGTGATCTTCTCCCCCCAGGCGTGGCGACGGTCCCGGGATCTGCTCGTTCCCCCACCCCATCCCGACAGGGCCGAGCCCTACCGGAGCTGGCCGCTGGAGGAACTGCTCGAGGCGATCGCCCGGCACCACGCCGCCCCGGGGGCTCCCGAAGCGGCTGCGTCCGCCATGGCGGGCCTCTCCCTCGCCCTGCTCCTGCGGCCGACGGAGACCCGGGAGAGGGAGGGGATCCGGCGTGCGGCCGACCGTCTGCGCCGCCTCTGTGCCGGGGACACGGTCACCTACGTGGTGAACCGCAACCTCAATGCCACCAATCACTGCCTGCTCCGCTGCGGCTTCTGCGCCTTCCGGCGGGATCCGGGCAGCGAGGGGGCCTTCCGTCTCAGCCTCGACGAGCTCCAGCGGAAGGCGGCGGAGGCCCGGGCGGCGGGCGCCACGGAGCTCTGCCTGCAGGCGGGCCTGGATCCTGAAGCCCGCTTCGCCGGCAGTGCCGTCGCCCACGCCGAGCGGCTGCTGCAGGGGCTCGCGCAGGCTGCCCCGGGTCTCCATCTGCATGCCTTCTCCCCCCAGGAGCTTCTGTTCATGGCGGAGTCGGATGGGTTGCCGCTCGACGCGGTGCTCGTCCGCCTCAAGGCGGCGGGCCTGGGCTCGGTGCCCGGCACCGCCGCCGAGGTGCTGAGCGAGCCCGTGCGGCGGGTCCTCTGCCCCGGCAAGCTGTCGGCCCGGGCCTGGGTGGCCGTGATGCTCCAGGTCCATGGCCACGGTCTCGCCTCCACCAGCACCCTGATGGCCGGGCACATCGAGGGTCCAGCCGACCGGGCCGCCCATCTCCTCACCCTCGTGGCACTGCAGCGCCATGCCCGTGCCCTTGGCCACTCCGGCTTCAGCGAGTTCGTCCTGCTCCCCTTCGTGGGGGCGGCGGCCCCCGCCCCGCTGCGCCGGCGGGTGGGCCGGGATCAGCCGGACCCCGCGGCGATGCTCCTGCTCACCGCCCAGGCCAGGCTTCTGCTCGGTCCCTGGATTGCCCACCACCAGCCGAGCTGGGTGAAGCTCACCCTGCCGGTGGCGGGGGAGGCCCTGCGGTGGGGGTGCGACGACCTGGGCGGCACCCTGATGGAGGAGCACATCACCACCATGGCGGGGGCCACCGGCGGCACCCATCAGACTCCGGTGGATCTTCGTGCCACCGCCGCGCGCCAGGGACGGCCCTCGCGGCAGCGAACCACTCTCTATGCGTGATCGATTTCCGATGAGGCTGCCGAGACCGCCTCTTCCCCTCACCTCGATCACCACCCTGTTGCTTCTGCTGGTGCCGGCCCTCCTGCTGCTGCGGATGCCGAGGCCCACGGCGCAGGGGCTGGAGCGCCTGATGGCCGCCGCCAGCCTCATCCAGAGCTTTCCGGCCACCCCCGAGAACCCCCTGCCCGAGCTGTGGAAGCAGCGGCTCGGACCCGCGAACGCCGAGCGGCTCTGGCGCAGCCAGCGGCGGCTCTGGTGGCAGTTCTGGGGCCCCCATGCCGAGGCGGCCGCCTCCATGGCGCTGCCGGCCAGCTCGTTCGGCAGCCCCGGCGCCTCGGTTCCGCTGCCGCCCCATTCCCTGCGGGTGGGGGATCTGGTGGTCATCGCACCGGACGCCCTGGCGCGTCAGCTGATGGAGGAGCGCCTCCGGCCCGTCCAGCGGCCTGGCCGGGGCCTGGAGCGGTGGTGCCTCGATCGGCTCGAGCAGCAGCAGGCGGTCTACTGGAATCCCAGCGCGGTGGCCGAGATGCTGGGCCCGCTGGCCCCGCTTCTGCAGCGTTTCCAGGAGGGGTGCCTGGCCCTCGATCTCGAGCCGGGGGGCTTGAGCTGGGTGGGCGAGGCCGCGTCGGTGGAGGGGCTGGGCGAGGCGGCCGGGGCTTCCGGCGGGCCCGTCCCGCCGCCCGTGGAGCTGCCGCCTCTGCCGGCCGATCTTCTGCTGGAGCTGGAGGGGCGGTCCCTCGACCAGCTGCTCGAGGGACTTCTCTCCCGGGACATGATCCGCCAGCCCCTCGCCGCCCGGTACGGCATCGACACCGGCCGGCTGGACCTGCTGCGGCGCACCCCCTTCCGTCTGCGTCTGCTCCCCCAGGAGCAGGGGCCTTTCCGGGCTTCCCTGGAACTGCAGCTGCCTGTGGGGGACCAGGCCTCCGCCTGGCAGACCATGTTCACCTCGGTGGCCGAAGCGCTGCGGCAGGAGGGCTTCACCACCCAGGACCCGCCGGTGCAGGACCCGGCTTCGGCCGACCCCCCCGCCGAATCAGTGGGTGCAACGAAGCAAGCGGCCGCCAACGCCCCGGTGACCTGGCGCCGGCCGGACGGGGCCGTGGTGGGGGGATGGCGCTGGATCGGCGCCGGCGGCCCGGCGGCCGAGCTGCTGCTCTTCCTGGGCCCGGCTCCGGTCGCGCCACTGCCTCTGGGGTGGCACCGGCGTCCCCCGGAGCCGGGTCTGCGGCTGCGGGTGCGCTCCGAAGCGTTGGAGCGCCTGGGCCTTCTGCCCGAGGGAATCCCACCCCTGGTGAGGCGTTCCAGCCAGCTCTGGCTGGAGACGGAGCCGCTCGGCGACTCCGCAGACGCTCGGATCAGCCGGCTGAGGGGACGCCTTCGGCTGGAGCGCTGAGGTCCTGCTGACGTTCCCGGCGGCGGCGCTCCGCGGCCACCGTCTCCTCCATCAGCTCCACCGCCTGGGCCATCTTCTCGAGGTTGCTGGCATAGAGGCTCAGATCCTTGTCGAGGCGATCCCGCAGCAGACCCATGGACTCGCCGAGCTCGTGGGCGAACTGCCTCATCGCCTGGGGTTCGAGGGATCCGGCTCCCCTGGCCTTCTCCAGGAGGGTGAGCAGACCCACCGCCATCAGGCGGGAGTAGTGGAACTCGCTGCGGCGGATGCTGGCCAGGGCGTCGGCGAGGGGAGCCGGAGCCCCCTCTCCCTGCCGTTCGATCCACTGACGCACCTCAGCCACATCGTGGTCGCCCATCGCGGCGATGGCGGCATCGCTCTGGCGCCTCAGGTCCTCCGGGTCGAATCCGGTGGACCGGCAGAGGGCCCCGAACAGTTCCTCGCGGTGCTTCTGGGGGCGGTAGCCCTTGGCGAAGCCGTCGAACACCTGCACCAGCCCCACGGCGAAGAGGGGGTCGGGCCGGAATCCTCTCTGCCGGCTGAGCAGATGCAATTCCACCAGCAGTTCGTCGACCATGCGCCGGTAGACCGGAGCGATGACGTGGGGAAAGGCGCCGTGGAAGGCGCGCTTGCTGTCGGCGACGGTGAGGGCGGCGCTCACGCGGTTGTGGACTGGGTTCAGGCGACCATAGCGCCGTGGCCGCGGGCGGGAGCGGGGCCGCCTGCGCCTCGTTAGGATCAGATCCAGCCCTTGCCGAAAACGCCCATGATCCCGATCGTCATCGAGGAGTCGGGCCGGGGCGAAAGAGCGTTCGACATCTATTCCCGGCTGCTGCGGGAGCGGATCATCTTCCTCGGTGAACCGGTGACTTCCGAGTCCGCCAACCGTGTCGTGGCCCAGCTGCTGTTTCTCGAGGCGGAGGACCCTGAGAAGGACATCTTTCTCTACATCAATTCTCCGGGAGGTTCGGTCTACGACGGTCTAGGCATCTTCGACACGATGCAGCACATCAAGCCCGACGTTCAGACCGTATGTGTGGGCCTGGCCGCCTCCATGGGGGCCTTCCTGCTCTGCGCCGGGGCGAAGGGAAAGCGCAGCAGCCTCAATCACTCCCGCATCATGATTCATCAGCCCCTGGGGGGAGCCAGGGGCCAGGCCAGCGACATCCGGATCCAGGCCGATGAGATTCTCTTTCTCAAGGACCGGCTCAACCGTGAACTTGCCGAGCGCACCGGACAACCCCTCGAGCGGATTCAGACCGACACTGACCGTGACTTCTTCATGTCCCCGGAGGAGGCCAGAACCTACGGACTGATCGACAAGGTGATCGAAAAGAGGCCGGTTCGCCCCGTCTGAGCTGTCCGCCGCGACTGACCCGATACGGCGGGGTTCTTCACCTCATGAAAAGACATCCCGGAACATCCAGCGGACGTTCCGGGAGGACTGTCGACTGATTCGGGGCATCAGCCCCCGGTGGCTTCCGCCGGAGAAACCTTCGTCTCAGAAACGAGCGCGGGGCGCTCTTCCTCGAGCAGAAGCGGGGAAAAGCGTTCCTTCTCCGGCAGGGTGGTGAATTCGGAGACCACGGCCCGGAACTCGTCACCGTCGAGGGTTTCCTTCTCGATCAGCAGATCCACCAGGCGATCGATGCAGGCGCGGTTCTCACTGATCAGAGCAACCGTGTCCTGGTAACTCTTCTGGACGATGTGACGCACAGCCTCGTCGATGCGGTGGGCGATCGCATCGGAGACTTCGCTGCGGGTCATGAGATCCCTGCCCAGAAAGACCTCCTGGTTGCCGGCCTCGAGGGACACAGGGCCCAGTTCGCTCATGCCGAAGCGGGTGACCATCTGGCGGGCCAGACCGGCCACCTGCTGGATGTCACCGCCGGCGCCGGTGGTCACCTCGGCATGGCCGAACACCACCTCCTCGGCGGCGCGGCCCCCGAGGGCCCCCATGATCCTGGCCTTCAGCTGGGCACGGCTCACCAGGGTCTGCTCCTCATCGGGGGCGAACCAGGTGAGGCCCTGGGCCTGACCGCGGGGGATCAGGGTGACCTTCTGCACCGGGTCGTGGTGCTTCACGAGCGTTCCCACGAGCGCGTGGCCCACCTCGTGATAGGCGATGAGGCGCTTGCTGCGGCCGTCGGTGAGGGGCTTGCCCTCCATGCCGGCGATCACCCGGTCCACGGCGTCATCGATCTCATTCAGGCCGATCGCCTCCTTGCGCCGCCGGGCCGTGAGGATCGCGGCCTCGTTGAGCAGGTTGGCCAGGTCGGCGCCGGTGAAGCCGGGGGTGCG
>CAZVPB010000132.1:0-6649 GCA_964628165.1 uncultured Cyanobium sp. | reverse complement strand
GTACGAAGTACACACTACTCTAATGGCTCCTGTATCAATGGGGATTAATCGGTTGGCGGGCGTCCCATCCAAGGGTGAATCTAAAGTGAGTGAAAGTCGGTTGCCTGCGGTTTCAAATGAAATAGAAGTACTATTACTAATGTAATTAATTGTGGAGTTAAAGATAAAGTTATAGCCAAGCCATTTTGGAGCGCTTGGATTCGCCGGACTTATAAAATTAACAGATTGGCCAGGATTGAAGAATGCGGAACTGCCATCATATTCGAAAGAACCTGTTATGGTGAAGGGAATGTTTGTTCGTATCTGTTGGGAACTGGTGCTTGACGCGGAATACCCGCCAGAGGCTGTGTCAAGAGTTCCGCTGAGATTTTTGATTGTATATGTTATGGCATGAGCTGAGCCGGCCCATGTGGCTACAGATCCTGCAACGAAAGCAGTCGCGACTTTGGTGGCGAGGGCTGCTTTCATGTGAGTGGTGCACATTTCTCAATACAATAATCCGAACCGAGGGTCGTTGCTGGGGATGTGCTGTGCCATTTACCTCCTTCTCCACCCCGTGCTGCCCGTCGTACCCGCTCTTGGCTTTCAGCGTGGATTCATTGAAGTGCAGCGGTGTTCTTTGGGATAGGCCAGTTCTGCCTCTCAGATCACGTTCCCCAGCACCCTCGGCCCCTGAGGCTTCTCCCCCATCGGCTCCTTCTCCAGGCTCACGCTGACGCTGGTGGCGGAAGTCGTGGGCTGGCTGGGGATGGCCATCGCCACGTGGCCCCCGGCGTCGGGGACGAAGTGCACGCACCCCACCTCGCGGCCGTTCACGCGGGCCCAGAGGCGGTAGGTGTGGTTCGGCGGCGGCGGCGGCAGGTCGTCGAGCACCAGCAGGTTGTGGCTGGGGTTGCCGGTCACCAGCACTTCCCCCGCCGCGGCCATGCCGGGCCCGGAGGCCTGCAGGGGCATCCGTCGCAGGGGAAGCGAAGTCGTCACCTCGCGCTGGGCGGTGAGACGCTCTTCGAGGGCGGCCAGCTGCAGCCGGGTGCGGTGGAGCTCGCCTCCCACCACCACCAGGCCCGTTGCCAGGAGGACGGGAACGAGCCACTGCTGCACGGCCCGTCCGCCTCGAACGGCCCCTCGCCATCCGCCCGGGCGGGTGGCGCTCCCCTTCGGCTCCTCCGGCACCAAGGCGGACGCCTCCCCGGCCAGAAGCCGCCGCCGCAGCCGCGCCGGCGGGTGCTGCCGCTCCGGCAGGGCGAGGGGCAGCAGTTCGAGGGTGGTGCGGAACTCGTCGAGGCGCTGCTGCAGGTCGGGACGTTCCTGCAGCAGGGCGGTGAGCCGGGCCCGCTCGGCCTCGTCCAGGTCGCCGAGGGCGTGACCCGCGAGCAGGGCATCGATGTCGTGGTCGTTCATGGGGTGCTCCGCAGGTCGATCAGCAGCTGCCGCAGCCGGATCAGACCCTGGCGGCTGCGGCTCTTCACGGTGCCGAGCGGCAGCTGCAGCCGCTCGCCGATGGCCGACTGGCTCAGCCCCTCGTAATACGCCATCTCCAGCACCTGGCGCTGGGCCGCGGGAATGGCCGCCAGGGCCGCCCGCACCCGCTCGGCCAGTTCGCCCTGCTCGGCGAGGTCGTGGGGCGTGCGCTGGGGCGGGCCGAACAGCTGCTCCGACCAGCGCCGCAGCAGCCCCCGCCGGTTGCTGCGCTGCCGCAGCCGGTTGAGGGCCATCGAACGGGTGAGCAGCAGCAGGTAGGCCAGCACCGGACCGCGCCGCGGGTCGTAGCGGTCCTGCCGCCAGAAGCGGATGAACACGTCGTGGCAGAGATCCTCCGCCTCCGGCGCCGTGCCGCACAGCCGCAGCGCCAGCCGGTACACCGGCGCGCCGTAGGCGTCGTAGAGGGCGGCCAGGTCGCCGGCCGCCGGGGTGGAGTCGAGCCCGTCCGGCGAGGAGGCCGGCGAGGGAGGCGGTCGGCGGGGCGTGGCCGGATCGGGAGCCAAGGGGGCGGGGCGGGGGGATTCAGGGGGTATACCCGCGCAGGGTCGCGTCGGATCGCATCGCCAGCGGACTGCGCAGGGTGCCGATCAGCACCAGCGCCAGGCCGGCGACCGTGGCGGCGCCGATCCGCTCCCCCAGCAGCAGCACGGCGCTGACGCTGGCCACCACGATCGCCAGCGATCCCCACAGCGACACCGTGGCCACGCCGCAGTGGCGATAGGCCCGGCGCAGGCTGAGCTCCCGGCCGAGGCCGAGGCTCAGGGCATACACGCCGATCACGCCCACCACCCACCACAGCTGCAGCAGGAAGAAGTGGCCGGGGCCGAACAGCGCCAGGGCGAGCGCGCCGAAGGCCAGGGCGCTGAGCAGGGCCGGCAGTCCGATCGTGAGGGCCGGCGACCAGCCGCGGCGGGCGACGGCCCTGCCGCACACCCCGGCCCCGGCGAAGGCCGCCACCCCCGCCAGCGCCCACACGACACCGGCGGCACTGAGAGCCGGCCCTGCGGTGGCGGGGCCGGATCCCATCCGCTCCAGGGCCGGCAGCAGCAGACCGGCGCCGATCAGGGCCGCGCTCAAGGGGAAGGCCGGTGGCAAGGGTTCCGCCAGCAGCCCCCGCGCCAGCAGGGCCGAAGCCGGCAGCACCAGGCTGAACAGCAGGGTGTGGCTCACCACCGTGAGCGACTGGAGCGCCAGGTAGGAGGCGATCGGCCCCAGGAACAGCCCCAGCCCCCCGAACAGCCCCAGCAGCGTTCGCTGGTGGCCATCGAGATTCCGCAGCTCCTGCCGCAGCCGGCCGCCTCCCGCCGGCAGCGCCGCCAGTCCCAGCACCAGGGTCGCCACGAAGAACACGTTGCAGAAGCTGATCGGGTTCTCGCCGTTCACCGCGTGCCGTGCCCCCAGCTCCTGCAGGCCCTTGAGCACCGTGGCGTCGAGCCCCCGCAGCAGCACGTAGGCCGCCAGGGGCGCCATGCCCGCGAGCCGGACCGGGAAGGGGGCGGCATCGGCCATGGCCGGCTCGGCAGCGGGGGGCGGTCGCCCCACTGTGGGCGGTGATCCGATCTCCCGCAGCGGCGGTATGGGGGAGGAGCGATCTGCCTTCCATGACCTTCCTGCCTCTTCCCTCCTGGCGCCGCGCCGCCCTGCCCGCCGCCCTCGCTGCCGGCGCCCTTGCCGCCACGGCTCTGGTGCCCACCCTCACCCTCACGTCACAGGCCGCCGCCCCGGCCATGGCCGCCGACGCGATGCTGAAGGGAACCTTCCGACAGGCCGAGAAGCCCGTGCAGGGGGGCTTCGTGATCGAACGGCGCAATGGCGCCAACGTGCTGCGCCTCACCAAGGACTTCCGCACCAGCCCCCAGGCCCCCGATCTCAAGGTGGCCTTCAGCCCCTCGGCCATGCCCCTGGCCGGCAGCAAGCCCCCCGCCTACCCCCTCAAGCCGGGCACCTACACCGTGCTGGCGCCCCTGAAGGCTCCCTCCGGCGCCCAGACCTACGTGCTGCCGGCGTCCCTCGATCTCTCCGCCCAGAAGTCGGTGCTGATCTGGTGCGAGCAGTTCAACGCCACCATGGCCTGGGCGCCCCTGCGCAAGGGCTGAGCAGCCCGCGACGGGCGGGTCCGGGGCGCGGGGCCGGTCTGTCTAGGGTTGGAACCCGCGGGTCGAAGCCATGGAGGATCCTTCCGGAGGCACCCCCGAATCCGGTGGAGGCTGGCCCCTGATCGAGGGATGGGCCCGCGCCACCCTCTCCCCCACCGGACCGGCCCTCTGGCGGACCCTCACCCACCGCAGCGCCTGCCTCTCCTGCGCCTGGGGAACCGGGGGACAGAAGGGAGGGTTCACCGACGAAATGGGGGAACCGCTGCAGCGGTGCCTCAAGAGCGTCGAGGCCATCGGCGCCGAGCTGATGCCGGCGGTCCCCGACCCGGTGTTCGGATCCTCCGGCATCGACGAGCTGCAGCGGCTCACTTCACGGCAGGCCGACCGGCTGGGCCGCCTCTCCCATCCGATGCTCCTGCGGGAGGGCCGCGGCCGCTACGAGCGCATCGGCTGGGACGACGTGTTCGATCTCGCCGAGGCCGCCTTCCGCACGGCACCCGAGCGGCTCGCCTCCTACAGCTCCGGCCGGTCCTCCAACGAGGCCGCCTACCTGCTGCAGCTCCTGCTGCGCTCGCTCGGCTCCAACAACCTGGCGGACTGTTCCGATCTCTGCCACGCCCCCTCCACGGTGGGTCTGGGGCGCATCTTCGGGTCGGGCACCTCGATGGTGAGCCTCGAGAGCCTGCGCAGCAGCGACTGCGTGGTGCTGGTGGGCTCCAACGCCCCGGCCAACCATCCGCGGCTGATGAACGAGCTGATCCGGCTGCGGGACCGGGGCGGCAGCGTGATCGTGATCAATCCCGTGCTGGAGGTGGGTCTGCGCCGCTTCGGCTCGCCCGCCTTCCCCGTGCGCTCGCTGCTGCAGGGCTCGGAGATCGCCTCCCTCTTCCTGCAGCCCGTTCCGGGCAGCGACGTGGCGGTGTTCCTGGGGATCCAGAAGGCCCTGCTCGCCAACGGCGGCATCGACCGCCGCTTCCTGGAGGCCCGCACCGAGGGCTGGGAGGCCGTGGTCGCCCAGGTCGAGGCCACCGACTGGGCCACCCTCTGCGGCACCTGCGGCCTGTCGCGGGAGGAGATCGAGGCGGCCGCCGCCCTGATCGCCCGGGCCGGGGGGGTGGTGTTCGCCTGGGCGATGGGCATCACCCACCATGTCAACGGCGTGGACAACGTCCAGGCCATCGCCAACACCGCCCTGCTCAGCGGCAACGTCGGCCGGCCGGGAGCGGGCACGATGCCGATCCGGGGCCACTCCAACGTCCAGGGCTTCGGCTCCATGGGGGTGACGGTGAAGCTGCGGCCCGCCATGCAGCGGGCCCTCGAGCAGCTGCTGGGCAAACCCCTGAGCCGGGTGCCGGGCTACGACGCCCGGGCCCTGATCGAGGCGGCCGAGGCCGGCGGCGTGGACACCCTCCTCTGCCTCGGCGGCAACCTCTGGGGCGCCAGTCCGGATTCGGCGCAGGCACGGCGCGCCCTCGGCCGCATCGACACGATCCTCTACCTCGCCACCAAACCCAACCAGGGCCACTTCCATGGCCTGGCGGCCCGCCACACCCTGGTGCTGCCGGTGTTCAACCGCTTCGAAACCCCCCATCGCACCACGGTGGAGTCGGGCAACAACTTCGTGCGACTCAACGAACCCGGCCAGACCCATCTCCGGGGCGCGGACCTGATCAGTGAGGTGGAGTTCCTCGCCCGGCTGGCCACCCGGCTGCTGGGCACCGAGCCGGTCGACTGGAACCGGCTGCAGGATCCCGTCTACGTGCGGCAGCTCATCGCCCGCACCGTGCCGGGCTATGCCCCGATCGCGGAGATCGACGACACCAGGCGGGAATTCAGTGTGGAGGGCCGGATCTTTGCGGAGCCCGTCTTCCCCACCCCCAGCGGCCGGGCGCGGATGGCGGTCACCCCCCTGCCCGATCTGCGGCTGCCGGAGGTGGGGCACTTCGGCGGCCTCGAGCCGCACGAGGGGGGGCTGGTGCTCTCCCTGATCACCGCCCGCAGCTACGGCCAGCACAACACCGTGGTGTACACCGAGGCCGACAAGTACCGCGGCATGCCCCACCGCAACACGATCCTGATGAACCGCGACGACCTGCGCCGCGCGGGGCTCGAGGCCCATCAGCGCGTCACGGTGCAGGGCGAGGCCGGCCGCCTGGAGAACGTGGAGGTCATTCCCGGGGAGATCCGGGAGGGCTGCGGCCTGATGTTCTATCCGGAGGTGAACGCGATCATCCGCGCCCCGGTCGATCCCCGCTGCGGAACGCCCTCCTACAAGCGGGTGCCGGTGCTCGTCCGCGCCGGCGGCGCCACCTCCTCCGGCCGCCGCTGAGGCGCGGTGATCCTCCTCTCGCTGCTGCCGGCCCTGGCCGTGGTGGCGGGGCTCTACGCCACGGTGGGCCACGCCGGGGCCTCCGGCTACATCGCCGTGCTCACCCTCCACGGCATGCCGGCGCCGGAGATCCGGCCGCTGGCCCTGGTGCTGAACGTGCTGGTGGCGAGCCTGGCCACCCGCCAGTTCGCCGCCGCCGGTCACCTCCGTCCGGCCCTGCTGCCGCCGCTGCTGGCGGCCTCGGTGCCCGCCGCGGCCCTCGGGGGCGCCATCGCTCTGCCGGTGGAGGCGCTGCAGCGGCTCCTGGCCGCCGTGCTGCTCTTCTCCGCCTGGCGGCTCAGCGGTGATCCGCTGCGGGGGGGGCAGCTCCGCGGCGTTCCCGCTCCGGTGGTGGTGAGCCTCACGGGCGGGGTCCTCGGCCTCCTGGCGGGCCTCACCGGCACCGGCGGCGGCATCTTCCTCACCCCCTGGATGATCCTGCGGGGCTGGCTGGCGCCGCGGCAGGCGGCGGCGGTGTCGGCGGCGTTCATCCTCGTGAACTCCCTGGCGGGCCTGGCCGGTCTGCTGCTGCGGCGCGGTGCCCTCGACCTGCCGCCGCCGGCGCCCCTGCTGGGAATGGCCCTGGCGGTGATGTGTGGCGGGGCGGTCGGGGCCTGGTGCGGCAGCCGGGTGTTTCCTCCTCCCCTGATCCGCCGGCTTCTGGCCCTGGTGCTCGTGGTGGCGAGCGTGAAGCTGCTGCTGC
>CAZVPB010000131.1:0-6656 GCA_964628165.1 uncultured Cyanobium sp. | reverse complement strand
GAGCCTCTCCTCCAACACTCCTCACCCGCCCCCGCAAGGGGGCTTTTTTTTGGGTTCCCATTTTTCGCGTCCCACCTCCGGCATCGACGATGCGAGCATCGTTGCGGCCCATCGAGGATCGCCACAGCTGATGACGCGCGACGCTGCCATGGAGGGTGCGCCGATCACGGAAGCGGAAGCCCTCGAGCGGCTGCGCCAGAGCGAGGATCCCTCGCTGCAGTACTACGCCGCCTGGTGGCTGGGCCGGATGCGCAGCCACCATCCGGAGACCCTGCCGCTGCTGCGGTCGGCCCTGGCCCAGAGGCGGCCCCGCGATCCCGGCGCCGGCGTGGAGCAGAACGCCGTGGCCCGCAACGCCGCCCGGGCCCTCGGCAAGCTGGGGGACCGCCGCGCCATCCCCGATCTGCTGGCCACCCTCGAGGATCCCGACGACGGCCTGCGGGAAGCCGCGGCCCGGGCCCTGGGGGAACTGCGGGCGCGGGAGGCGGTGCCTGCCCTGTGCCGACGGCTCTCCTCCGGCCCGGCCGGAGCGGGAGCTCCGCGCCCCGATGCGCCGCGGCTTCAGGAACCCTGCGAGGCCATGATCGAAGCCCTCGGGGAGATCGGGGTGGCCTCCGACACGGTGGTCGGGGTGATCGAGCCGTTCACCCTCCATGACCGCCCCGTGATCCGCAGCGCAGCCTGCAGGGCCCTCCTGCAGCTGGCGCCGCAGCCGCGCTGGGCCGACGAACTGATGACCCTTCTGGGCCATCCCCAGCTGCAGGTGCGCCGCGCCGCGCTGATGGACCTGGGCGCGGTGGGATGGCGGCCCGCCCTGGAGCCGATCTGCCGCACCCACGTGGAGAACAGCCTCAAGCTGATCGCCCTGAAGGGGCTGGTGGAACGCGGGCAGATCCACCAGGAGACGGTCTCCACCGAGACGGTGCTGGCCTCCATGGACGATCTGCTGTGAGCGGGGAACGCACCGTCAACGGCACCACGGGCGAACTCATCGAGGCGATCGAGCGGGCCGACACCGCCGAAGCGCTCGTGCGGGCCACCCAGCGCCTCGCCTTCCATGGGGAGGCGCTGGCCGACCCGGCCGGGATCGCCTGCCTCCTGCAGGTGCTGAACTTCAACAATCCAGGGGCGGCCGTGGCGGCCGTGGAGGGGCTGATCCGGCGGGGCAGCGCCGCCGTGGAGCCTCTGCTGCAGGGCATCGATCCCCACAACTACGGGGCCCGGGCCTGGGCGATCCGGGCCCTGGCGGGCATCGGCGACGTGCGCGGCCTCGAGATCCTGGAGGAGGCCCTGGCCACCGACGTGGGGCCGAGTGTGCGGCGGGCCGCCGCCCGGGGCCTCGGGGGTCTCGATCTGGCCGGTCTCGAGCCCGCCCTGCGGGGGCGCACCCGGGAACGGATCCTGCGGGCCCTCGAGGAAGGCGGGCAGGACGGCGAATGGGTGGTGCGCTACGCCGTGGTGGCGGGCCTGGAGACGATGGCGGCGCCCCTCCCGCCGGCGGACGACCTGCGGCGGCGTGCCACGGCGGCGGTGGACGCCCGCTCCGATCCGGACCGCGAGGACACCGCCGTGGTGCGGCTGCGGGCGGGACTCGCCCTGCAACGTCTCAGCTTTTCACCACAATGAGCGCCACCAGCCCCGATGCTTCCCAGGCCGATCCCGCGCCCCAGCGGATTCTCTTCGTGTGTCTCGGGAACATCTGCCGGTCCCCGGCCGCCGAAGGCATGTTCCTCCATCTGCTGGCCCGGGAGGAGATGGAGGGACGGTTCCGGGTCGACTCCGCCGGCACCGGCGGGTGGCACGTGGGCAAGCCTGCCGATCCCCGCATGCAGGAGGCGGCCGCCCGCCGCGGCATCCACCTGCCGAGCCGCGCCCGGCGTCTCGTGCCTTCCGACCTGCGCCGCTTCGATCACATCCTCACGATGGACGCCGACAATCTCGCGGAGGTGACGGCCCTGGCGAACCGCCACGGCGCCACCGCCCGGATCTCGCCGCTCACGCGCCACTGCCGCCGCTCCACCGCGTTGGAGGTGCCCGATCCCTACTACGGCGGACCGGAGGGCTTCGAGGAGGTGCTCGATCTGCTGGAGGACGCCTGCGCCGGACTGCTGGAGGATCTGCTGTCCTAGGCCGGCGGTGACACCGGCCAGGCATCCTCCGGCACACGGCGGCGGAACAGAACCACCAGGGTGTCCAGCACCGTCTCGATGTCCATGCCGTCGGTGACCAGTTCCTCCGCATCGTCGGCACGGCGGAGCGGAGCGACCGCACGGCTGGAATCCCGCTGGTCCCGCTCGGCGATCTGCTGCTCCAGCTCCGCCAGGGGCGGCACGGGCAGGCCGCGCTGGTGCAGATCGTGGGCGCGCCGGCGGGCCCGCTCGGCCACGCTGGCGGTGAGGAACACCTTGCACTCGGCATCGGGGAACACCGCCGTGCCGACGTCGCGCCCCTCCGCCACCAGGCCGCCGCGCCGGCCCATCTCCCGCTGCTGCAGGGTGAGGGCCTCCCGGACGCAGGGATGGGAAGCCACCAGGGAGACCGCCGCCGTCACCTCCGCGCCGCGGATCGCCGCGCTCACGTCGTGGCCGTTCACCCACACCCGCTGCTCGCCGCCGTCGGCGCCCTCGAACCGCAGCTCCAGCCCCTCCAGCAGGGGGGCGACAGCGGCGGGGTCGGCCGGATCGGCGCCATGCCGCTGCACCCACCAGGTGACCCCGCGGTACATGGCTCCGGTGTCGAGATAGAGAAGTCCGAGCCGGCGGGCGAGGGCGCGGGTGACGGTGCTCTTGCCGGCGCCGGCCGGGCCGTCGATGGCGACGATCGGGGATCGGGTCATGAGGAAGGCGTGATCGATGAGGCGGGTGGCTCCGCAACGGACCGCGGCCGCCAGCAGGGCGATGCCCTCCACCCGCTCCAGCGGCTGAAGGCTGTGGGCCTCCACCAGATCCACGTATTCCACCACCAGGCCACCGTCTTCGAGACGGCCCCGCAGCGCCTCGAGCAGGGGCCCCCGACGCCGCTCGCCCTGGCGATGCAGCTCCACCATCTCGGCGAGGGCCCGCGGCAGGACGGCGGCCTGTCGGGGCTGATCGCCGTGGAGGTAGGCGAGGCGCGAGCTCCAGGGCTGGCCGTCGGGGCGGCGGACGGTGCCGCAGGAGCGGATCTCCACCGGAAGCCCCAGATCCGCCACGATGCGGCGGAGAATCACCAGCTGCTGCCAGTCCTTCTCCCCCAGGAACAGACGGCAGGGCCCGACGAGGGCAAGGAGCCGGGCCACGACGGTGGCCACCCCCTCGAAGTGTCCTGGACGGCCCGGCCCGCAGAGGACCCGGGTGAGGGGTGCCGGGGGCAGAACCCGGGTGAGGTCTTCGGGGCCGCAGGGAAAAAGCGCATCCGCTGAGGGGAGGAACAGGGCCTCGACCCCCTGGCGGTCCGCCAGGGCGGCATCCGCCTCGACCTCCCGCGGGTACTGCTCGAAATCCTCACCCGGCCCGAACTGGAGCGGGTTCACGAAAATGCTGAGCAGGAGCCGCGGCGGTTTTCCTCCCGGAGCGGCGGTCGCCGCGCGCCCCAGGAGTTCGGCATGCCCCGCGTGCAGCGCCCCCATGGTGGGAACGAAGTGCACGGGATCCCCCTCCACCTCCCGTCGCCACAGGTTCAGTTCAGCGGCGGATCGCAGAATGCGCATGCACGGAACGATGCAAGGCCCACCCGCCGGCTCGGCGGATGGGCCCCGCAGGAATGAAGGGGGAGGAGATCGGCGCTTACTGAAGCACCTCGAGCTTCACCTGGGCCACCCCGCTGGCGGTGAGCCCCAGTTCCGTGGCGGCGCCGTGGGCCAGATCGATGATGCGCCCCCCGTGGAAGGGGCCGCGGTCGTTGATGCGCACGACGGTGGAACGGCCGTTCCAGAGATTGGTCACGCGCACCCGGGTGCCGAAAGGAAGGGACCGATGGGCGGCGGTGAGGGTGCCAGGACGGAACACCTCGCCACTCGCGGTGCGGTTCCCGAAAAAGCCGGGGCCGTACCAGCTGGCTTCACCGGTGACGGTCTGGACGACATTGCTGGCCAGCAGCTGCCGGCCTGCGATCGGGGCTGGCGGAATGCGGCGAAGGAAGTCGTCTTCCCAGGTGGGAGCGAACTCACCGGCTTCGCGGATGGCCACGGGAGTGGTGGTGCCGGCCTGGACACCGGCATGGGCAGGGGCGGCGCCAGCGGCGGCGATCAGCAGGGCGGCGGAGCCGAGAAGAGTGGAACGTCGCATGACGATCGGAACACACCTACGGGGCTGCAAAAGCAATTCCGGCGAAGTGGAGATGCTGGGCTGGAGGGAAGACCGCGACCGGGCAGATGTTCCCGCGGATCGACGGCGATCGCCAGTTCCTGCATCTTTTCGCTGGTGTGATCCTGAAAGGGGAAAAACAGCTCCGGGACGGTAAGGGGCCTGAGAAATGGGGGAAACCCCCTGATCAGGTGAAAGAATCGATCAGCATTTGTCATCACTATCCGCCTGCCCGCTCCCTCGCAGGGATCCGGCGCGAGCGCAACCCCGCGGCACATCAGGAAATCCGATCTCGCCCATCAGCCACGCTGATCACGGCCTGGGCCAATGCCGGAACCGGCCCGCGAGGCGGGAGGATCGGGAACCCACGTAACCCGAACGCCATGGATTACCGCACCGCCGGGGTGGACGTCGCCGCGGGCAGGTCCTTCGTGGAGAGGATCCGCGCCGGTGTCGAGGCCACCCGTCGTCCCGAGGTGGTGGGTGGCCTGGGGGGGTTCGGCGGTCTCTGCCGTCTCCCGGCCGGCCTCCGCAACCCGCTCCTGGTGGCCGGCACCGACGGGGTGGGCACCAAGCTGGAGCTGGCCCGGACCCATGGCGGGCATCACGGCGTGGGCATCGACCTCGTGGCGATGTGCGTGAACGACGTGATCACCACCGGCGCCGAGCCCCTCTTCTTCCTCGACTACCTCGCCACCGGCAGGCTCGAGCCGGAGATGCTCGCCGAGGTGGTGGAGGGCATCGCGGCGGGCTGCCGTGACAGCGGCTGTGCCCTGCTGGGGGGCGAGACGGCGGAGATGCCCGGGTTCTACGCAGCCGGCCGCTACGACCTGGCGGGGTTCTGCGTGGGGGTGGTGGAGGAGGAGCGCCTGGTGGACGGAAGGGCGGTGCGGCCCGGTGACCGGATCGTGGCGGTGGCCAGCAGCGGCGTCCACAGCAACGGCTTCAGCCTGGTGCGAAGGGTGCTGGAGCTTGCCGGCACCTCGCCGGACTGCCGTCTGGCTCCGGAGGGACCGGGGGTGATCGAGGCCCTGCTGGAACCCACGCTGCTGTACGCCGACCTCGTGCGCAGCCTGCGGGAGGCGGACACGCCGCTTCACGGCATGGCCCACATCACCGGCGGCGGCCTGCCCGAGAACCTGCCGCGCTGTCTGCCGGAGGGACTGCGCGCCGCGATCGACCCGCACAGCTGGGAACGCCCTGCCCTCTTCCGCTGGCTGCAGGAGAAGGGGGAGATCCCCGAGACCGACCTCTGGAACACCTTCAACCTCGGCGTGGGGTTCTGCCTGGTGGTGCCGGCTGAGGAGGTCGACGCGGTGATCGGTCTCTGCCGCGGGTCCGGTCATCACGCCTGGGAACTGGGTGCCGTGGAGGAGGCCCCCGCGGCGGGTCCACGGCTGGTCGGAATGACGACCTGAGACCGGGAGGCGCGGGCGGGGTCATGCCTCCGTAAGGTTCATGAGGGCGTGTCGCCCGATACCAAGAGTGCAGTTCGCCATAGCTATGACGATGCTCAATACCTCCACACGCATCACCCGGCGCCGCAGTTCCGCCGGACCCGTCCCGCCCCAGCGACCCCAGCAGCTCCGGCCGCGGCCGCGCGAGGCTTCCCTTTCCCCTCCACGCCAGGGAGGCAGCGGCGGCCAGAGGCCCACCTACCTCACCCTCCGCGACCATGGCCGGGTCTACGTCGCCGACCTGCCGCGCCTGTCGGACGGGCAGCTGGTGCACATCGCCAAGGAAGCCGGGGAGGTTCTGGAAAGCCTCAACCGCAGGCTGGCGGAACTGGAACAGCAGTCGTTCCTGAACCAGACCGAGCAGGACACCCGCATCCGGGCGACCACCAAGCGGGATGTGACCCAGCGCTTCCTGGGGGCGATCGCCCGCGAGCAGGAGATGCGGCGCAGCAATCCCGCCCTGCGGGCCGCGGCGGGGGAATCCCTCTCCCGGGCCTTCCTGGAGGTGGCCCGCCACCGGCTGCCGGGCTCCACCTTCGACTCCCTGCTGCAGGAAGCCCTGGCCGCCTGCGGCCACCAGGCGAACGGGGACGGAGAGGCGGCCGGCGCCGATCCTGAACTGCGGCGCCTGCTGCAGGGGAGGGAGATTCCCGTGCGGCGGCAGGAACCGCTGCCGGTGGTGCTCACGCCCTCCCCGGACCTCAGTCGCTGAGGAAGGGATTTCCGGGCATCCGGACCGGGGTGCGAAGGGCCAGGTCGTCGAGACGGGCCCGCTCCCCGGGATCGAGCGACCAGGCCAGAGCCGCCGCCGCCGCCTCCACCTGATCCTGCCGACGCAGGCCCGGGATGGGCAGGGCCCCGTGGGCTCTGCACCAGTTCAGGGCCACGGCGGCGCTGGAGCTGTCGTGGACCGCCG
>CAZVPB010000130.1:0-6758 GCA_964628165.1 uncultured Cyanobium sp. | reverse complement strand
TAAAGAAAGCGCCCCCGTCGGATAGCCTTCAAATGCCTCGAAAGGATCCATTCGCGCTGGCCATGGGTAGCGGGACCGCCGGTGCGGCTGGGCTGCCTTGCGTCTCTCTGCCAATTCGTCCATGAGTTGTTCGTAGGAACGAATGATCACAGACCAATCGTAGAGTTCGCAGATTCGCGCTCGTCCTGCGGCGCCCATATTCCTTCTCAGCCCCTCACTCCTGAAAAGCTTGATGAAAGCACTGGCTGCAGCCTGCACATCCACGGATACGAGGGAGCAGGTTTGACCGCAGTACTGATCGTAGCTGTCGATTCCCAGTGCATGCCGGATAGCAAGGTCGGCGCACAGACCGGGTGGCGGCTGGATGGTTGGAATTCTGAATCCGTCAATTCCGTGACGAACAGTATCTCGATAACCATCCCAGTCACTCACCACCACAGGCAAGCTGCATGCCATCGCCTCAAGGGGTGTTAACCCGAATGTTTCTTGGATATTGTCGGAAAGGGAGCAAAATACATCCGCTGCAGCCCAAGCCGAACGTCGCTGTCCAGGATCTCTGCCATCCAGGCAGGTGAGCGAAACACCAGGGCATGCGAGGCGCGCTGCATCCTCGAAAGCCTTGCGGATCGCCTCATTGGCATGCCAACCACACTCCACCAAATGAACAGGGCAGCCTGTCTCCTTGCGGGCAACTTCAAGCGCCTGATACATAGCCAGGGGGTGGGCCTTGGCGTGAAACGAAAGGCGACCCATGAAAAGAACGACCAGTGAATCCGGTTGAACAGCAAGACTCTTTCTGGCCTGGATTCGATCGTGAGGGCCAAAGGCGAATTCATCTGAATGGACGCCCAAGGGGATCACAGGAAGCTGTGGGAGAATGAGACGCTCCAATGCCAGGCGCTCACGCAACCTGTCTGCCTCAGCCATCAATATCTTTTCGACATTCGAGCGCACAGCGTTACTTGTACAGATGATCGCATCCCACGACTGCACTGGAGCGGTCAGCCAACGTGCAATCGCATCCATCACGCGACCGGAGGCAGTTGTATGGGTGACTCCACAGAGGCTCCACTGGTTTGAGCCATAAAACTCTCTCTGAAAAGCGGCTTCCGAGAGATCGGGATGCGGATGGAAGACCGCGCCAACCCTGGCCAGCAAGGAGGATTGCTTGTAATCAACTATATGTACAGGTAAATTCCGCCCCGATCGGAGCAGGGCTGAGCGGAAGGAATTGACATGATCAGCACTCTTTACCTGCAACCAGAACTCTTGGGCACTTGCATGAGCAATGAACCCTCGCAGGAAGGACTCACCGGCGGCATTCCGCCCCATGAGCTGAGGTCCAGATACTGAATAAGCTTCTGGGTGGTAAAAAAGGCAGAAGTTCATACATTAAAAAAGCGGGCGCCACATCAGGTGTGCACCCGCCGGATTCTCTCGCCTGAGGAATGGATCAGTAGCGGTAGTGATCGCTCTTGTAGGGACCCTCCACGGCAACGCCGATGTAGGAGGCCTGCTCGGGAGTGAGCTCGGTGAGGCGGGCTCCGATGCGGTCGAGATGGAGACGGGCCACCATCTCATCGAGATGCTTGGGCAGCACGTAGACCTCGTTCCTGTACTGGTCGCCCTTGGTGAACAGCTCGATCTGGGCAAGCACCTGGTTGGTGAAGGAGTTGCTCATCACGAAGCTGGGGTGGCCTGTGGCGCAGCCGAGATTCACCAGACGCCCCTCGGCCAGCAGGATGATCCGCCTGCCGCTGGGCAGGATCACATGATCGACCTGCGGCTTGATGTTCTCCCAGGTGTACTGCTTCAACGACGCCACATCGATCTCGTTGTCGAAGTGGCCGATGTTGCAGACAATCGCCTCGTTCTTCATCCGCAGAAGATGCTCGTGGCGGATCACCTGGAAGTTGCCGGTGGCGGTCACGAAGATGTCGACATCTTCCACCACGTCCTCCAGGCGCACGATCCGGTACCCCTCCATGGCGGCCTGCAGGGCACAGATCGGATCGATCTCGGCGATCATCACGGTGGCACCGAGCCCCCGGAGGGACTGGGCCGAGCCCTTGCCGACATCGCCGTAGCCCATCACCAGGGCGATCTTGCCGGCCACCATGACGTCGGTGGCCCGCTTGATGCCGTCCACGAGAGATTCGCGGCAGCCGTAGAGGTTGTCGAACTTGCTCTTGGTGACGGAATCGTTGACGTTGATCGCCGGGAACGGCAGCTCGCCGTTCTTCTGCATCTGGTAGAGACGGGCGACGCCGGTGGTGGTCTCCTCGGTGACCCCCTGGATCGCCTGCTTGACGCGGGAGTAGAAACCGGGCTGCTCGGCGAGACGCTGGCGGATGGAGTTGAAGAGGGCCACCTCCTCCTCGCTGCCGGGATTGTCGAGCACGGAGGCGTCCTTCTCCGCCCGGGCGCCCAGCATCACCAGGCCGGTGGCGTCGCCACCGTCATCGAGGATCATGTTGGGTGTGCCGCCATCGGCCCACTCCAGGATGCGGTGGGTGAAGGCCCAGTATTCGTCGAGGGTTTCCCCCTTGTAGGCGAACACCGGGGTGCCGGCGGCGGCGATGGCCGCGGCGGCATGATCCTGGGTGGAGAAGATGTTGCAGCTGGCCCAGCGCACCTCGGCACCGAGGGCTTCGAGGGTCTGGATCAGCACGGCGGTCTGGATCGTCATGTGCAGACTGCCGGCGATGCGGGCGCCCCGGAGGGGCTGCTCGGCGCCGTACTTCTCGCGCAGGGCCATCAACCCCGGCATCTCCGTCTCGGCGATCGCGATCTCCTTGCGTCCCCAGTCCGCCAGACCGATGTCGGCGACGTGGTAGGTCTCGGGGGACGACGTTGCAGCGGGAGACGGCACGACGGCAGGACGGGACGGGCTGGACACCATGGGGATATGCTCCGGATTCGGGTTGTCGGATTGGGAAAAAGTCCGCGGAGTTCCCGAGACTTCGGGCTCGCTGGTGGAATCTACAGGCAGGTCACAGGGGAACGTGAACGATCCCGCACCTTCAGCGGCGCGGCAGGCAAAGGAACAGTGGCTGGCGGACGAGGCGGCGACGCGCCGTCTGGGGTTCGCCCTGGCCTCTGACCTTCTGAGCGCGCTGCACCGCGGCGGGACCGCTCTGCTGCTGCTGCGCGGAGAGCTCGGCGCAGGAAAGACCTGTCTGGTGCAGGGACTGGCCGAGGGGCTCGGCATCGGCGAGCCGATCACCAGCCCCACCTTCGCCCTGGCCCAGCACTACGCCGGCCGGGTGAGGGAGCGGGCCACCGCCCTGGTTCATCTCGATCTCTACCGGCTCGACGATCCGGCCGCCGCCAACGAACTCTTCCTCCAGGAGGAGGAGGAGGCGATGGCGATGGGGGCCGTGCTGGCGGTGGAGTGGCCGGAGCGGCTGGGGCTGGCGCCGGAGCCGGCCTGGCGGGTGCAGTTGCGGGTGGAGGGGCAGGGCGAGGGCCGCTGGGCCAGGCTGGAGCCGCCGGCGATGGAGCCCCATCCTCCCGCGGTCACGGACTGAGGAACGCCTCCACCTCCGCTTCGGTGGGCTGGGGGGCGATCGCGCCGCCGGCCCGGCAGACCAGGGCGCCGCAGGCACTGGCGAAGGCCATCAGTCGTTCGAGGGCTTCCGGATCGGCCAGGCCGTTGCCGTCGGAGAGCAGGGCGGGGTCGCGGCAGAGGCCGTGCAGCAGGCCCGCCGTGAAGGCATCGCCGGCACCGGTGGTGTCCACCACAGGTACGTCGAAGGCGGGCCGCATGCCGCTGCGGCCGCCCATGCACCAGCGCAGAGGGCGGCCTCCATCGGTGATCAGGACGGCGGGACGGCGGGGCAGGGCCGAGTGGATCTCCACCGGTTCATTGCTCTCGAAGAACCAGTCGGCCTCCTCGGCGGCGCACTTGATCAGCGTCGCCTGCTCCAGCAGGGGGCGGATCCTGGCGATCTGGCCGGGGGTGGGACCCGCGTCCGGCGGCGCCTCCCGTTCCCAGAAGGTGGGCCGCCAGTTGACGTCCACCGCCAGCGCCGCGCCGGCCTCGCGGGCCCGCCGCACCGTCTCCCACAGGGACGCCTCCGAGGCGGCGCTGGCCAGTGGAATCGTTCCCACGAGCAGCCATCTCGCCCCCGCCAGCAGGGGGGGCAGGGCGGCGGCGAGGGCCACGGCGTCCACGGCCTGGTCGGCGAAGCCCTGGCCCCGGTCCCCGGCGAATCCGCCGAAGCTGCGGTCACCACCGGCATCGCGACGCACCAGCACGATGCGGCTGGGCCGCTCCTGGTCCCACTGCAGGGCGCTGGTGTCGACACCCCGCTCGGCGAAGAGGGAGCGGAAGGAGGCGCCGATGGCATCGTCCCCGAGCCTGCCCACAAGGGCCACGGCCGTGCCGAGCCGGGCCAGGGCGCAGGCCACGTTGGCGGGGGCGCCGCCGAGGCAGTCCTCCACCTTCTCGTCGTGCCGGTCACCGGTGGAGGCGCCGGCGGCGGCGGGATCGACACCCGGTGGGAAGAGCCTGTCCACCAGGGCCTCCCCGAAGCAGAGCACCCGCGGCGGCAGGGCGGCGGATGGGGGGGAGGTGGACATCGGTGGGCCTGCGGCTGCCTTCAGGCCCACCCTGGCAGGGGACCTCGGCTCAGGCCGCCCGCACCTTCCCGCTGCGGGCAGCCAGGTGCTCCCTCAGCGCGGCAATGATGCGGGCGTTGGCGGCGGGAAAGGGGTAGTCGTCGAGGTGGTCGACCGCCACCCAGCGCACCTGCTGGCTCGCCAGCGGCCTCGGCTCGCCGGAGCGGTGGCGGCAGAGATGCACCACGAAACGGAGCCGGCGGTGGCTGTAGGCATGCTCGAGGTGGATCAGCTGCTCACCCACCTCCACCTCGATCGCCAGCTCTTCGCGCAGCTCACGGGCGATCGTGGCGGTGATCGGTTCGTCCGGCTCCTGCTTGCCACCGGGGAATTCCCACAGGCCGCCGAGGAGCCCCTCGGCTGGGCGCTGATCGATGAGCACCCGATCCTCGTCATCGAGCACGACCCCCACCCCGATGACATGGAAGGGAACCTGACGCGCCTGCTCTTTCACCGGCCAGCGGAGGGGGTCGCCGGCAGCGTAGGCGGCGCAGCGGCGGGCCCAGGGGCAGCCGCCGCAGGCCGGATTGCGGGGACGGCAGACGGTGGCGCCCAGATCCATGAGGGCCTGGTTGAAGATCCGCGGCCGTTCCCGGTCGAGCAGGGTCTCGCTCAGCCGCCAGAACCGACGGCTGGCCCGCCCGGGCGGATCGGGGTGGGCGAGCAGTCGGGCCAGCACCCTGGCCGCATTGCCGTCGAGGATGGCCCCCGGCAGGTCGAAGGCGGTGGACAGGATGCTGCCTGCCGTGCTCCGGCCGATACCCGGCAGCGCCTGCCATCCCTCCACCGTCCGTGGCCAGATGGCCCCTTCCCCGCCCTGGAGAAGACGGGCCGCCTGGTGGAGACGCCGGCCCCGGGCGTAGTAGCCAAGACCCTGCCAGAGCTTGAGCACCTCCTGCTCCGAGGCGTCCGCCAGCCGGGCAAGGGAAGGGAACCGCCCCATCCAGCGGTGCCAGTAGGGCAGCACCACCTCGAGGCGGGTCTGCTGCAGCATCACCTCGGCCACCAGCACCGGATAGGGCGGCAGCGGCTCCCCCGGGGCGGGGGGCCGGCCATCGGGCCCCGCCTTCCAGGGGATGTCATGCCTTCCGTGGCGCTCCCACCAGCGGATCAGCGCATGCCTGAGCTCGGGTGCCCGGCGGGACAGCCACTCGATCGGCTCCTCCATGCAGCCCTGCGATCCCGGCCTCCCCGGCCCCCTTGCACACGGTGGAAACCTAGATTGACAGGAGCCTCATCACCGTAGCTCCATCCCCTGCCGTGGATCTCACTCCGCTGCTCGCCGAGATCCCTGACCTGCTGGAGGAATACCGGCAGCTGATCGGGTCGAGGACGATCGTGGCCTGCCTCGGCAACATGAAATGGCTCGGGGCATTCCTCTGCATCAGCCCCATCACCCAACACGTCGTCGGCGCCGCCACCACCGAAGCCGAGGGTTTCCGGCTGGTGGAGGAACATCTCCCCGACTTCCTCATCGCCAGTGAGCAGCTCGAGTCGGGCAGCGGTCTGTCCCTGATACGCCGGGCGGAGTCGCTGAATCCCCGGATCATCACCATCCTGGTGCTGCACACCCCTTCCGATTCCCTGATCCGCGACGCGCTCGAAGCCGGCTGCGACGGCATCTGCCTGGAGACGGAACTGTTCACCCCCGTCTTCCGGGTGGTCGCCGGCGGCGGGGTGTACTACCCCAAACCGGTCAGTGACGTCCTGCGCCGGACCAATGCGGCTGCGGAAGACTCCATCGTGGCCGATCTCACGTCCCGCGAAACGGAGATCCTCTCCCTGGTGATGCTCGGGCTCACCAATCAGGAGATCGCCCGCCGGCTGATGCTCTCCCACGAGACGATCAAGACCCACCTGGGCAACATTCTCGTCAAGCTCAACGCCCGCGACCGCACCCATGCCGCCGTGATCGGCATCGCGGCGGGGCTGATCGCGCTGGAGGATGTGCTGCCGGCGGGAATCGAGGCCCTGCGGGTCTTCTGATCCGGCAGCGGCAGAAGGAATTCAGGAAAAGCCGGCAGGCCGCGGCCTGGCCAGGGAGAGGGAGACATTGGCCGGTGCGGTGGGCTCGCCGGAGGCGGGCCGGGGCAGCGCGACGGTGTTGAAGGCGATGGACCAGCGCTCCCCCTCCC
>CAZVPB010000129.1:0-6763 GCA_964628165.1 uncultured Cyanobium sp. | reverse complement strand
CAGGGCCACCATGGCGATGTGCTCCTCCACCACCCGCCGGCGACCGGGACGGTCGAGGTCGGGCAACACCTCGTCCACCGCCAGGGTGACGTTCTCCCGCACCGTGAGCCAGGGCAGCAGGGAGTAGTTCTGGAACACCACCATCCGGTCCGGGCCCGGTCGCTTCACGGTGTCGCCGTCCACCAGGACCGCGCCGCCGGTGGGGAGGTCGAGGCCGGCGATCATGTTGAGCAGGGTGCTCTTGCCACAGCCGGAATGGCCGATCAGGGAGATGAACTCTCCCTGGCGAATCTCCAGGTCGATGCCCTTGAGGGCGAGGTAATGACTTCCCCCCGGAAGGGGGAAGTCCTTTTCGAGGTCCTGCACCTGAACCAGGGTCTGCATGACGATCCTCAGAGGAAGTGGAAGGAAGCGGCGAATCCGGCCAGCATGAGCACCATCAGCAGAAGCCGGCCGATCAGAAAGCGGATCATGTTCTCGCGTCGGGTGAGATGGTTCTCCAGCGCCTCGAATCGGCCCAGGAAGCGTTGCAGCGGGGCCATGGTCAGCTCTGGGGGGAGATGCGGTGCTGGAGCCAGGCCATCAGACGATCGAGCAGCAGGCCCACGCCACCAATCCAGATCACGGCCAGCACGATGTCACTGACATAGTTCTGCTGGTAGGCATCCCAGATGAAGAAGCCGATCCCCACGATGCCGCTCATCACGATCTCAGCGGCGATGATGGCCAGCCAGGCCAGACCGATGGAGATGCGCAGACCGGTGAAAATATAAGGGAGAGCGGAGGGAATCAGGATCTTGGTGAAGAAGCGCCGCTTCGACATCCTGAGCACGAGAGCCACATTGCGGTAATCCTGCGGAATCTGCCTGACCCCTTCGGCGGTGTTGATCAGAATGGGCCAGACGGCCGTGATGAAGATCACGAAGATCGCCGCCGGCTGGTTCTTCTGGAAGATCACCAGGGCGATCGGCACCCACGCCAGCGGCGCCACCATCCGGAGGAACTGGAAGAGGGGATCGAGGGCCCGGTTCAGAGAAGCGCTCAGCCCCACGGCGATGCCGGCGCTGATGCCCACCAGCGCCGCCAGGAAATAGCCCTGGGCCACCCGGCCGAGGCTGGCGACGGTCTGCCAGAAGAGGCCCTTGTCGAGGCCACCCCGATCGTAGAAGGGGTACATGAGCAGTTCCCGGGTGCGTTCCTCGGTCCAGAGACTGAGGGGACCCGGCAGCCGGGTGAGGCCCAGACTGGCGCTGAGCTGCCAGGCGATCAGGAAACCGCCGATCCCCAGCAACGGGGGCACGATGGTCTTCCGGTGTCGCTTCCACCACCGCAGGGGGGCGGGTCCGCCCGGATCGCGCCGGGGCAGGGTGAGGGTCATGGAAGGGGAGGGGAAATGGGGGCAGGAACAGGGGGGGCGGATGTCAGCGGACACCCGCCCCGAAGGGTCTTCAGCGCTTGATCTTGAGGCTGTCCAGGTAGGCCTGGGGGTTCTCCGGATCGAACACGATGCCGTCGAAGAAGGTCTCCTTGCCGCGGGACGAGCCGGTGGGGATGTCCTTGGCGGGGACCCCCAGTTCGGTGGCGGCCTGGCGCCAGAGATCCTCCCGGTTCACCCTGTCCACCAGGGCCTTCGCCTGGTCGATGGTGGTGAGCTTGCCGGGGTGGAAGTTCCAGCGCAGCGACTCCACCAGGAACCACAGACTGAGGCTCTTGTAGGGATAGGAGACCACGCCGCGGTCGCTGTTCCAGTAGAGGGGGCCGAGCTTCGGATCGCTCACCGGATCGCGGTTGGCGCCGAGCATGTACTTGCCCTGGAGGGCGGGCTCCAGCACGTTCACCGGGGTGTTGAAGTAGGCGCGGCTGCTGATCAGCTTGGCCACCTCGCTGCGGTTCTCCGGCTTGTCGGCCCACTGCTGGGCCTCGAGCAGACCCTTGATCAGGGCGATGGTGGCTTTGGGGTTCTTGTCGACCCAGTCGGCCCGCACCGCGAGGAACTCCTCCGGATGGGCCGGCCAGATCTGGGCGGTGAGGGCGGGGATGTAGCCGATGTCCTCGGTGACGATCCGGAACGGCCAGGGGTCGCCGGTGCTGAAGGCCTCCATCGTGCCGTTGCGCATCCCCTGCAGCGTTTCGGTGGAGGGAACCGTGAGCAGTTCGATGTCCTTGTCGGGGTCGATGCCGCCGGCGGCGAGCCAGTAGCGGATCCACATATCCTGGTTGGCATTGGGATAGGTGTGGGCGGCCCGGAACTTGCGGCCATGCTGCTGGGGGAAGCGCTTGAAGACATCCACCTTCGAGCTCAGATCCACCCCCAGGTCGTCGGCCTTGAGGGTGTTCGAAACGGCGATGGCATTGGCCTGGCTGATCAGCTGGGCCAGCACGTACATCGGCACCTTCTTGCCATCGGTGATGATCCCCTCGGTGATCAGGTGGGGCATCGGCAGCTGCCACTGGCCGCCGTCGATGCCGCCCCCGGCGGATCCCAGCACCACGTTGTCGCGGGCCGCGGGCCAGCTGGCCTGCTTGGCGAGCTCCACCTTGAGGCCGTGCTTGGCGAAGAAGCCCTTCTCCACCCCCACCACCAGAGGCGCGGCCTCGAGGATGGGGATGTAACCCAGCTTGATCGTGGTGGTTTCCAGCCCCTTGTCGGCGGGAGCGCCACCCGGAGCCGAGGCGCTGCCTCCCCCGGATCCGGAGGGATTGCCGAGGCAGCCGGCCAGCATCAGTGAGGCGGTGAACGCACCACCGAGCTGAGTGAGAAAGCGACGACGATGGATCATGGTGATCACGAAGACTGAAGGGAGAAGATGAAGCAGGCGACAGCCGCTGTTGGCGTCATTCCATGGAATGACACCAGAGGGAGTTCGGATGATTGAGTTAATCCCGTGAAATCCCGGAATAACTCCCCTTCCCGTATGCGGAGCTGAAGCTTTTGTGGCCGGTTTGGGTCCCCCGATCTGGGGTGGCGGAACTTTAATGACCTTCCGCAGATTTTCTGCCTGCGCTTCATACAGTCTTGCCAATCAGATCGATCAACTGCACTGATCGATGGCGGACTCCATGGCCTCCGGTTGATCCCGGCACAAAAAAACGCCGGCACTCAACGCCGGCGTTTCCCACAATCGCGGCCTGGGGCCATCCTCTGCTCAGGGCTGGGGCAGGCCACGGCGGATCCTCGCCGAGACCCTTGATTCAGGATCGACCCCCTCGAAGGTGGGGGGCAACCACACTCTCACTACCATCAGCAGGGCCATCGAGGCAAGAAACACGCACACCGCGAGAATCTGTCGCCAGTCGGTCTCGAGCACCCCGCTCACGATCACCTCGCGCAGCACCGAGACGATCGCCACCTCCACCGCCACCCCGATGGAGACCCGCTGTTCCTGCAGATAGATGATCAGCAGCCTGAACAGCTCCACCAGAATGAGGATGAAGAGGATATCCGCCGTCACCGCGTGGAACTTCAGCGTGGTGAAGAGGGAGAGGAAGATGGCCCTCAGCTGCAGCACCATCACGCAGAAGAGGCCCATGCAGAGGGAGATGGCGATCAGGTCCTGGACGGCCTCGAGGGCCTGCACGATCTGGGCGCGGCGGAATTGCTGGTACCAGGGAAGAGAGGGCGCCGTGGAAGTCGAGACGGTTTCGGCATCAGCGGTTATCGGAGTTTTTGAGTCGGGATGTATCGCGGATTGCATGGGGAATTGGCTTTTGCGGAAGACTAGGGGAGATCTCCTTTGGGACGGAGGTTCCGGAGGGGAAGCATCGCCAATCGCGGCGATAAGCTGAGGTGATCCATTCAAAATCGCTGCCATTGATTGCTGATTGAACGGTGAGCTCTCCACGGCCCTCCCATCCCTATGCCGGCAGAGAGGTGGCCCTCGCCAGCCGCCACGGCAAGGAGCGCTCGATCGCCCGGCCGTTCCGCGCCGGTCTGGGCTGCCGGCTCCGCCTGGCCGAGGGGTTCGACACCGACAGCCTCGGCACCTTCAGCGGCGAGGTGCCCCGCCCGGCGGGACCGGAGCAGACCTGCCGGCTGAAGGCGGAGGCGGGCATGGCGGAGACGGGGCTCACCCTGGGCCTCGCCAGCGAAGGGAGCTTCGGCCCCCACCCCCTGGTGCCCCTGCTGCCGGTGGGGGAGGAGTGGATGACCTTCGTGGACCGGGACAACGGCCTGGTGATCCGCGAGCACCTGCTGGCCCGGCGCACCAACTTCTCCCACCGCCGTCTCGGCGCCGGGACGGCCGGGGAGGAACTCGAACCCTGGCTGCGGGCGGTGGGCTTCCCCAGCCACGCCCTGATGGTGCGCCCGAACCGCGTCGGATCGTCAGCGGCGGGGGGGGGCGTGGAGCGCGGCATCCGCGAGCCGGCCCTGCTCCTCGCCGCGCTGCGGCGGGCCGCCGCCGCCTCCGGCGATGGCCTCGCCCTGGTGGAGACGGACATGCGCGCCCATTTCAACCCCACCCGCATGGCCGCGATCCGCGCCCTGGCCTTCCGGCTGGTGCGGCGCATCGGCCGCCTCTGCCCGGCCTGCGGCGCCCCCGGCTGGGGCGTGGTGGACACGATCGCGGGACTGCCCTGCGACTGGTGCGGCGCCCCCACGGAACTGGTGAAAATCGAGCGCCACGGCTGTGTCGCCTGCCCGCATCAGGAGGACCGGCCCCGCCGCGACGGACTGCGGCGGGCCGATCCGGGGCAGTGTCCGCTCTGCAATCCCTGAGCTCAGCTGCCCCGGGTGCCCTCGCCGGGCAGCCACTGCTCCATCGGCGGCACCCGCAGCGGATGGTCCCGGTCGAGGCCGCGGAGCGCGTCGAGGGATTCGGCGGTGCGCACCTCCACCACGTACTGCATGGAGGAACCCACCCCCGTGCCCCGGTAGCGCCCGCTCACCGGGGAAGCCAGATGGTGGTCCGGGGCGGCCGCCAGCACCACGTGGCCGTCGGCCACCGCCAGGCCGAGGCTGGGGTCGTAGCCGCGCCAGCCGCCGCCCGGCAGGTACACCTCCGCCCAGGCGTGCAGCTCGTGCTCGCTCACCTCCTCCGGATGGTGCATCGAGTAGCCGCTCACGAAGCGGGCGGCCAGCCCCAGGCTGCGGCAGGCCTCCACGTAGAGCATGGCGGTGTCGCGGCAGGCGCCTGTGCGGCTGCGCAGGGTCTCCTCCGCATCCATCGGCTCCCCGTCGGGGCGACCGATGTGGTGGAAGCCGTGGTGGATCGTGTCGGCGAGGTGCATGAGGAAGTCGGTGGCGGAGCCCTCCACCGCCTCGGCCATCTCCGCCGCCCACCGCCGCACCGGCTCGGCCACCGGCGGATCATTCACCTGCAGGGAGGGAGCCAGGGAGAGGGCTTCGCCGGGGGGGTAGGCGGCCGGCAGCCGCAGGGCCGGCGGGTGGGTGACGATCCAGTCGAAGGGGTTCTCCCTGAGGGTGCGCACCACCATGTCCACCTCGATGGAAAGCGACTCCTGCAGGTCCTCGAACCAGAGGACGACCGCCTCGCCGCCGTCCGGCTCCAGCACCCGGCTGGTGCCTGACGGCTCGGGACTCACCTTCAGGTCGTGGTGCAGCAGGCGCTGGGCGGGGTCGCTGCGGGGGGTGAGCCGCAGGGTGGTGGGCTCGAGGAAGACCGGCCGCTCGTAGGTGTAGCGGAGGGCATGGCGGACGTGGAACAGCATGGTGGTGGCTTCCTCTCGCCGGTGCTGAGCGGTGACGCCGCCGTTAGGGTTCCGCCCTTTCGGGTGGCGTCATGGGATTACTGGTGGACGGAGTCTGGCAGGACCGCTGGTACGACACCGCCAGCTCGGGGGGACGCTTCGAACGCTCCACGGCCCGCTTTCGGAACTGGATCACCGCCGACGGCAGCGCCGGTCCCAGCGGCGAGGGGGGCTTCCGGGCCGAACCGGACCGCTACCACCTCTACGTGTCGCTCGCCTGCCCCTGGGCCCACCGCACCCTGATCTTCCGCCGGCTCAAGGGGCTCGAGCAGCTCATCCCGGTGTCGGTGGTGCACTGGTTCATGGGGGAGCACGGCTGGACCTTCGCCCCGGGGGAGGGGGTGGTGCCGGACCCCAACGAAGGGGTGGAGAAGCTGCATGAGCTGTACACCCGGGCCGATCCCCACTACAGCGGACGGGTCACGGTGCCGGTGCTGTGGGACCGGAAGGGCCGCACGATCGTGAACAACGAGTCATCGGAGATCATCCGGATGTTCAACTCCGCCTTCGACGGAGTGGGCGCCCGGCCGGGTGACTATTACCCGGAAGCCCTGCGGGAGGAGATCGATGCCCTCAATGCCCGCATCTACGACACGGTGAACAACGGGGTGTACCGCTGCGGTTTCGCCACCACCCAGGAGGCCTACGAGGAGGCGCTCGGGCCCCTGTTCGCCACCCTGGACGACCTGGAGACGAGACTCGCCGGCCGGCGCTATCTGCTGGGTGATGCGGTCACCGAAGCCGACTGGCGCCTGTTCACCACCCTGATCCGTTTCGATCCGGTGTACGTGGGGCACTTCAAGTGCAACCTGCGCCGCCTGGCGGACTATCCGAATCTCGATGCCTACGTGCGGGATCTCTACCAGGTGAGCGGGGTGGCGGACACGGTGAACCTCGATCACATCAAGCGGCACTACTACCAGAGCCACACCATGATCAATCCCACCGGCGTGGTGCCGGTGGGGCCGGAACTGGACTGGTGGCGGCCCCACGGGCGGGAGGGCCTCAGGGAGACCCAGGCGGCGGCATCAGCGTGAGCCGCAGAGTTCGGAGA
>CAZVPB010000128.1:3815-6809 GCA_964628165.1 uncultured Cyanobium sp. | reverse complement strand
CGATTCCCATGATCGTGATCAAGGTGAGCAATTCCTCCGATGTGGTGGCTTCCCGCATCGGACGGTTCCTCGCCGACCTCACCCCCAGCGGCTTCGATCAGAACAAGGTGGAGGACGAAGTGATGAAGCAGCTGGTGGAGCAGCTGGCCGCCCAGGGGCTCCAGGGGGAAGTGGCGGCCGTGAAGGGAATCGACCTGCACAAGAAGACGCTCCGCATCGAGGACAACGTCAAGATCCGGCGCCATACGGTGATCTGACCCCCCTTCCTCCTTTCATGGCCGCTTCACCCCATCGGCTGCTCCACGACGGCACCGCCATGCCGGCGCTGGGTCTGGGCACCTGGCGCATGGAGTCGGCCGAGGTGGTGCGTGTGATCCCGGCGGCCCTCGATCTGGGCTACCGCCACATCGACTGCGCTTCCATCTACGGCAACGAGGCCGCGATCGGCCGCGCCCTTGCCGATCGCCTCGGCGCGGGGGGGCTGAACCGCGACCAGCTGTGGGTCACCTCCAAGCTCTGGAACGACTGCCATGCCCCCGGGCAGGTACGGCCCGCCCTGGAGCGCACGCTGGCGGACCTCGGACTCGAGCACCTGGATCTCTACCTGATCCACTGGCCCGTGGCCCACCGCCACGGTGTGCTCATCCCCGAGCGGCCCGAAGACCAGATCAGCCTGGAACGGCAGCCCCTGGCCGACACCTGGGGGGCCATGGAGGATCTGGTGGCGGCGGGACTCGTGCGCCAGATCGGCGTGTCCAACTTCAGCACCGCGAAACTCGCCGCCCTGGCCTCCGGCGCCCGCGTCGTCCCGGCGGTGAACCAGGTGGAACGCCATCCCTGGCTGCAACAGAGCGATCTTCTGCGGCACTGCCGCGAGCGGGGGGTGGTGCTTACCGCCTACGCACCGCTGGGCTCCGGCGGCGCGGTGGAGGGGAGCAGCCTGCTGGCGGACCCGCAGATCCTCTCCATCGCCGCCGCCCATGGCGCCAGCGCCGCCCAGGTGCTGATCGCCTGGGGCCTGGCCTGCGGTACCGCGGTCATCCCGAAGACGGTCCATGTGGACCGGCTGGCGGAGAATCTGGCGGCCGCCGACCTGCGGCTGGACGAGGCGGAGCTGGCCGCGATCGCAGCCCTCGACCGCCATCACCGCTTCATCGAGGGCAGCTTCTGGACCCTGCCGGGCGGTCCCTACACCCTCGCCAACCTCTGGGACGAAGCTGTCGCCCCCTCGCCATGAGCGCGCAGCGGCGGATCCTGCTCACCGGCGCCAGCTCCGGCATCGGGTTCGAGGCGGCCATGCGGTTGCGCCGGGCCGGCCACCGGCTCGTGCTTCCCTGCCGCGATGCCGCCACCGCCGGGGCCACGCTGCGGCGGCTCGGGGAGGGGCCGGTGGGCGGACCCGAAGCCACCGCTCCGGTGGCCGACCTGGCCGATCTGAAGAGCGTGGAGCGCTGCGCGGCGGAGCTGCTGGCCAAGGGCGAGCCGATCGACGTGCTCGTGCTCAACGCCGGCCTGCAGTACGCCGGCGCCGCCGAACCGCGCCGCTCCGCCCAGGGGGTGGAACTCACCTTCGCCGTGAACCACCTGGCCCACCAGGTGCTGGCGGAGCGGCTGCTCCCGCTGCTGGTGGCAGGCCGGGCTCCACGCCTGGTGGTCACCGCCTCGGAGGTGCATGATCCGGCCACCGCCGGTGGCCGCGTCGGCCAACCCGCCGGCCTGGGCGACCTTGCCGGGCTGCGGAGCGGGCCGGGTTTCGCCATGGCGGACGGCCTCTCCCGCTTCGATGCCGAGAAGGCCTACAAGGACAGCAAGCTCTGCAACCTGCTCTTCGCCCGGGAGTTCGAGCGGCGGACCCGCGAGACAGGCACGCCGCTCACGGTGATCGCCTGGAGCCCCGGTCTGGTGATCCCCCGCGGTCGCGACGGCTTCTTCCGCTACAGCCGCGGCCACAACGAATGGGGCCAGCGGCTCTTCGCCTTTTTGGCCCGCGATCTGCTGCGCCTCAGCGAGAGCGTGACGGATGCCGGGGCGCTGCTGGCGAGCCTCGCCACCGATCCGGCCGAGAACGCTCCGGGGTTCCGCTACCGGGCCAACCGTCTGATCGCCCCCGGCCGGCACCGCCTCGAGGCGGCGAGCCCCAGCGCCGAAGCCAGCGATTCCGCACGGGCCCGGCTTCTCTGGGACCTCACCCGACGGTTGGCCGCCATGCTGGAGGTGAGCACGGCTGCCGACAGCCCGCGCCACTGAACACCCACGTCCCATGTGGCTGCGTACCACCTGTGATCTGACCTTCGAGATCACCGTGCCGACGCCCTTCATCCTCATGCTCCGCCCCCGCAGTGGCGCCGAGCAGTGGATCGCGAAGGAGGAATACCGGCTGACGCCGAGCGTTCCCGTGTTCGAGTTCACCGATGTCTACGGCAATCTCTGCCAGCGGCTGGTGGCCCCGCCCGGCAGCTTCGCGGTGCACACCATCGCCGAGGTGATGACGGCCGACGTCGTGGACCGTTGTCCCGGGGCGCCCTTCGTGGAGATTCAGAACCTGCCCGATGCGGTGCTCAGTTCGTTGCTGCCCAGCCGTTACTGCGAGTCCGAGCACTTCGGTGAGCTGGCAGGGGCGATCACCGCCGGATTCCGGCCGGGCTACGACCAGGTGCAGGCGATCGAGGCCTGGCTCCGAACCCACGTGCGCTACGAGCCCCTCAGCAGCGAGGCTCTCTTCTCCGCCCGGGAAGTGGAGGAACGGCGGGTGGGGGTCTGCCGCGACCTCGCCCATCTGGGAATCGCCCTGTGCCGCAGTCTCAGCATTCCCGCCAGGCTGGTGGTGGGATTCCTCCACGAACTCCGGCCCATGGATCTGCATGCCTGGTTCGAGGCCTATGTGGGTGGCCGCTGGTACACCTTCGACGCCACGCAGAACACCCTCCGCAGTGGCTACGTCGCCCTCGGCTATGGCCGGGATGCCGCAGACGTGGCGGTGTACAACCAGTTCGG
>CAZVPB010000128.1:0-3715 GCA_964628165.1 uncultured Cyanobium sp. | reverse complement strand
GATCAGCTGTGGGAACGCACGAAGTGGTGGTAGCGATCCGAGAATTCCTGGAAGACGGCGTCGGTCTGCCTGAGAAGATCACTCCACGCCTCCTGGCCGGCCTCACCCATCTTCTTGAGTTGGGCGCCCGCGTCGTCGCGGGCTTTCATGAGGTCTTCCAGTTTCTCGTAGGTCTCGCTGCGCACGTCGGCGCTGGCCTGCTTCACCTTGGCCCTCAGCTTGTCGATCTCGGCCGACCATTCCTCGTACTGGGCCTTTTTCTTGTCGATGTAGGCCTGGCGCTTCTCCTGATCGAACACGGCCTCATCCTGGGGGTTCTGACGGGGTTGCGAAACGGTCATGTCCTGTTCTCCTTCGTGATGGTGATCGACGGAGGCGGGCATGGAAAGGACCGTCACTTCTGGGGCGGCCATCACAGGGGGTGATGGTGCCGGCCATGAAGAAGCTTTTCCCCGATCTCACAGCGCACCTCCGTTGGTCTCACCCTAGGCATGCGAACCGCTTCCGGTCGCTGCCCCAGGGAAAAGGTGAGGTGCCATGGGGGCTGGCCTTTCCCGGGATCCCCCTGATACCCGTGACTCCGGCCGCAGCACGATGTGCTGATCAGGATGGCTTATGCCCCAGGCCCGTGTCACTCATCATCCAGGCGGCGGCGCGGTGCAGCCGATCCACGTCCTCCTCCAGGCGCAGGGACTTCTCCCCGTGGCGCAGGGCGCGGTGGGCCTGGGTCATGGCGGCATCGCGGAACAGATCCGGCGCCAGGGCGGCGAGGGCGGCGAGGGATTTCTGCAACCTCAGGGCCACCTCGATCATCGAGGCGCCATCCCTGGCGATCGCGTGGAAGGCATCCTCGAACATGTCGCTCACCGCGATTTCCGGCAGCAGGATGCGGTCGAAGAGCACCTCCTGTTTCTCTTCGTTTTTTTCGTAGACCTCGGCCCAGGTGCTCAGCAGCCGCACCAGGCTGCCGAGAACGTGGATGGCGGTGCCGGGGTCGTTGACCGCCGCGGAGAGGGCGCGGCTGCCGATCTCGGAGAGCACCACCAGGGAGTAGCGGGGATCGTCATAGAAGGTGCGCGTCGTGCCGATCACGAAGGCATCGAGGATCCGTCCGGCATCGAGATCATCGGATTCACCATCTTTCTTCTGCCCCGCGGAGACCGTGGCGAGGGGGCGCCGGGGAGACACGAAGCTGCCGGGCAGCAGCATCACGTAGATATGGAGATCGGCTTCCTGCGCGTAGAGCTGAAGGGCGGCCAGATCGATGCGCTGAATGTATCCCACCTCCTCGGGGTAGATGGCCTCCAGTCCCATCCCGTTCTCGCTGGGCACCGCGCCGAGGGTGGGGTTGCGGGCCCGGTTCGCCAGCGCCCTGGCGGCCACGGCCTCGAGCCGGTTCACCGTGTTGCCGAGCCGGCCCAGCCGCGCGATGCGATCCACCCAGGTGACGAAGCTGAGGATCACGATCGTGAACACGATGACCGTGAAGGCGAACAGGCAGAACCTGCCTGCTGCTCCGTAGATGCCGTTCAGCAGGGCGATCAGCCCCACGAGGCCGAAGATGAAGGCACCGATGAAGGCCGACAGGGCGTTCTGGGAGATGTCGTCCGCCACCACGACCGGAAAGGAGCGCGGCGTGGCGCTGCTGGCTGCCGAGGCGTAGGCCGACAGCATCGATCCCACCGCGAAGGTGGCGATCACCAGCATGCTGGAGGACATGATCCTCAGCAGCGTCTCCAGGGAGTCGGCGCTGATGTCCGGCACGCGGAAGGGAAATCCCACCCAGTCGGCCACCGAGGCCAGGAACACGCTGAGCACCGAGACCCCGCAGAGGATGAGGGGCTTCACCCAGAGCTTCTCCTGCAGCCGGTTGAGAAGAAAGCCGATCCGGCCCCACAGGCTCAGGGCGATCTGACGTTGTGTGCCCATCGGCTGCCCGGCAGAGGGGGTGACGGTCTCTCCCAGAATGCTTCCCCTCCCCCGGGATCCACACCGGGACCTCCGCTCCCTTGCGATAGGGTCCGGCCGTGGCGAGCGAGAACGCCGCTTTCGGCGCCGGTGCCCATGGTCTCCCTTCTGCGCGGCTTTCTCGTTTCGATCGAGACCTGCGACGACCCCCGCAGCCGGACGGATACCTATGTGTATCTCGGTCTTTCCGGGCGGCGCGGCGGAGGGGAGTTCGCCCTCGATTCCCTCGAGGAGGATTTTGCCCGCGGCACCACCACGACGCTGCGGGCGGGAGATCTGCCGCCGGGCGATTCCTCCGCGTTCTGGACGGTGCCTGCCCATGTCCGACCGATCCGTGGCGACCGGGAGAGCAACCATCCGGTGACCCGGGGGATCGATCTGGATGCGCTCGACCATGTCTATGTGCGGAAGTCGACGAGGCCGCTGCGCTATCGCTACCGGCAGGAGGCCGGGGCGGTGATGAATGTGGCCGACGACGATGACTGGAAGATCGGCCGGGTCAGCGTCCTGCTCTTCGGCACCGAGGCCGGCCACGAGACGGAGTACGGCCATGGCCGTTACACCAGCCGGGCCTTCCACCGCTCCGGTGATCTGTGGCTGGGCACCCCCCACGGCATGCGGATCCTGATTCCGCCGGCCTGGGAATCCGCCCTCGGCATTCCGCCCGGTCCCGCGACGGCCCGTGACGACCGCTTCCGGTTCGGTTGAGGGAACGGCTCCTAGGGTGCGTGCATCGCGACGACCCTCTGATTTCCTCTCCCCCTTCACCGTCCCGGCCGCGCCACCACCAGCCGGAGGCAGGGATCGGCCGGCCTGAAGCCTTCGCCGCCCTTGGTCTCAGTGAGCCCCTGCTGCGGGCCATCGCCCTGCGGGGCTACGCCAATCCCTCCCCCATCCAGCGCGCCGCCATCCCGCCGGTGCTCGAAGGCCGTGACGTGATGGCCGGGGCCCAGACCGGCACCGGCAAGACGGCCGCCTTCACCCTGCCCCTGCTCGAACGGCTGCAGCACGGGGCCCGGGCCCGCCAGCGGAGGATCCGCGCCCTGGTGCTCACCCCGACCCGCGAACTGGCGGCTCAGGTGGCCGAGAACGTGCAGGCCTACGGCCGCTTCCTCGACCTGCGGTCCGACGTGGTATTCGGGGGCGTCAGCATCAACCCCCAGATCGAACGGCTGCGGCGCGGTGCCGACGTGCTGGTGGCGACGCCCGGTCGCCTGCACGATCTGCACGGCCAGAACGCCATCGATCTGGGGCACGTGGAGATCCTCGTGCTCGATGAAGCCGACCGCATGCTCGACATGGGCTTCATCCATGACATCCGGCGGATCCTCGCCCTGCTGCCGGCGCGGCGGCAGAACCTGCTCTTCTCGGCCACCTTCGAACCCTCCATCCGCCGGCTGGCCACCGGCCTCCTGCACGATCCCGTGCAGGTGCAGGTGTCGCCGGAGAACCGGGCGGCCACCACGGTGCGCCATGTGCTCCACCCCTGCGACATGGGCCGCAAGCCCGCCCTGCTCTGTCATCTGATCCGCAGCAACGACTGGCGCCAGGTGCTCGTGTTCTGCCGCACCAAGCACGGCGCCAACCGGCTGGCCGAACGGCTCAGCGGCGAGGGGCTCGAGGCGGCCGCCATCCACGGCAACAAGAGCCAGGGGGCGCGCACCCGCGCCCTGGCCGGCTTCAAGAGCGGCGAGGTGCGGGTGCTGGTGGCCACCGACATCGCCGCCCGCGGCATCGACATCCACCA